>DASXYB010000124.1:0-12203 GCA_036502745.1 Candidatus Udaeobacter sp. | reverse complement strand
CCGCTCGCGTCGTCGTTTTCAAGCCGCTGATACGCGGTAAGGGCTAGACCCTTAGCTTCATCGTCTGCCCTCCCAGCAATCGAAAAGGCGAAGTAAATCGCGAAGTTACGGCGCACCTCTCCGCTGCGAGCAGGCTCTGGTCGCGCCCTAACCCAAACGATCTCCTTTTTCCTGCCTTCCTGATTCATCCCACATTCGGTCAGGCGTCCGTTATTGCACGGTCACGAGTGTGCCGACTGGAATTTCTGAGAAGAACTTGCGCGCAGTATCTTCGGGCAAGCGGATACAGCCGTGGGACGCCGGATAGTTCGGCACGTAACCAGCGTGCATTCCAAAATCGAGACAGCTTAGGCGCATGAAGTATGGCATGTCGACGTGGTAAATGGTGGAACGATGATTGCGTTCCTTGTTCGTGACCACAAACTCGCCGCGTTTGGTGGAGTAGCCCGACCGACCGGTAGAACATCGCGCTTGGTAGATCGGTTTGCCATCCCTGAGGAGAGCGACCCTTTGCATTCCCAGAGAAATTTCGACCCGCAACTTTTCCGGAGCAGGCCCGCCGCCGAGAAGGATTTGTGCCGAACGCCAGTGCCCAGTCTCCGCGGCGATATCCAATGCCGACATTTTGTTTCGAGTCGTTAGGCGCGTCCGGTTTGCGCCACCGTCGATTAGAGCCCGCGAATAATCGACCTGGCCGAGACCCGAGGCGAGCATCAGTACCGTTACGTTGTGATCATCTTCGATGTAGCTGCGCAACCCTTTTGGGAGCAACGCTAAAAAATCCTTATCACAACGGGAGGGCAGCACAGTGTTGGGATCTGCTCCGCAATTCAAGAGCGTGCTGAACAGCGACGCATTGTTGCTGGCAATCGCGTACGCAAGAAACGGCACATTCTTGCCTTCGGGTGTCGGTGGCGCCGATTGCTTGCTCAGCAGTAATCGGATTTCATCGGTTTTACCCGCTTGCAGCGCTCTCGACAAAGCGCGCCGGGTGCTGGTCGTCCATTCCGGCACCGTCGGCAAACGCTGCTCCACCGTTTTAATGATCTCCGGTTGCCCGCCATCGAGCGCCAAGCTTAGAAGGTCCTGTCCGTCCGCAATCAGTTTTTCCGGCTGAACATTGGTTGAACGCGCCAGGAGCAACTGGAACATCTCCAGATCTCCGTGCGTCGCTGCGGCCATTACCGGCGTAAATCCATTGTTATCGGCGAGATCGACAACCGCTCCGGCGTCGAGAAGCCGGCGGGCCGTTTTCCAATCCTGTTGGGAGGTCGCGATCAATAATGGCGTGCGGCCCCGCCCGTCGCGTCCGTTTGGATCGACGTGTTCCATCAAAGCTAAATCGATGAGGGGTTCGCGCTGAATAGTGACCGCTCGCACCAATTCGTCCGGGGAAATGATGATGCGCGAAGGAGGTTCCGGGCCAATGGCGATTATCCACAAAGCAATCAGAATCAGGGCTGCAACGCCCGCTCGTAAGATAAATCGCCGGTGAAAGATGCGCATATTGATGGCTGGGCCGCCAATCATACGATTCTCATCAAGAAATCTGGCACGGCTACCATCAAACTGCGAACGCATGTTTGGGTCAGGCGGCCAGATGGCCGCTTTGCTGCGGCGAACCGCTATTGGACGCAGCGGGTTGAACGTTGCATGTTGGCCACTGTCAAAATTCCAACTTATGCGTTTGTCCATTTTCGCACTTTGTCTTGCGCTCAGTACTTCGTTTGCGGCGCAACCGGAGGTCGTGTCCAATGACGCCGGTCCACTGAATCCATCCGCCGCTGAAGCGGGCAAGGATGTGGTTCATCAATTAAACAACGCTTTTGCAAAAGTGTTTGAAACCGTTGCGCCGGGGGTTGTGATCATTGAGACATCTAAGAAAAGTGAGGTCAGCGAGAGCTCGCCACTCGACGATCTGTTTTTCCAAGGGCCGCCGGATGAAAATCGGTCGCGCAAGAATTCCGGCACACCGCGAGCGGTTCAAAGCGAAGGCTCCGGTTTCATTGTGCGGCCCGATGGCTACATCCTCACGAACGTGCACGTGATCGAAGATGCGGACAAGATCGACGTGAAATTAAGAGACGGCCGCGAATTTCAGGGCCGAGTGGTCGGCGCGGATGAGAGAACAGACATTGCTGTCGTCAAAGTTGAGGCAAAAGATTTACCCGTCGTTCAGCTCGGCGACAGCGATGCAGTGCGCGTGGGGCAATTTGCGTTCGCGATCGGCGCGCCATTCAAGCTCGATTACACTTTTACTTATGGCGTGATCAGCGGCACGGGCAGGAGCAAATTGCTGCAGTCGGGCGGCTACTCCATCGCAGATTATTTGCAGACCGACGCGTCGATTAATCCGGGGAATAGCGGCGGACCGTTGTGCGATATCGACGGGAAAGTGGTCGGCATGAACACGCTGATCAATGGAATGAACCGCGGGTTAGGCTTTGCGATCCCGATCAACATGGCCAAGGAGATCAGCGGCGAACTCATGGCTGGACGCAAAATCGTGCGACCCTGGCTGGGCATTCGGATCGAAACGCTCGGCGATGATCCGTCCATCCGCGATTTGTTTAAAGGCGCGGACAAAGGCGTGGTAGTTCGCACCATCGAAGCAGACGCTCCGGCGTCGAAGAGCAATCTGCGTCCATTCGACGTGATCACGCATGTCGATGGGAGCGCAATCACGTCCGATTCACAGTTGCAGCATGAAATTTTAAAAAAGAAAATCGGTCAGGACGTTGAGCTCACGGTATGGCGCAAAGGCCAGGCGATAAAGGTGCCGGTGAAGACTGGCGAATTGCCAGATGAGATCACCCGAGCGTCAAATCAACCGGTCCAACCGAGCGAACCCAAACCGCAGGATCTCGGTAAGTTTGGATTACAGGTGCAGGAACTGACAAAAGACGTGGCGGAGCGTCTCCATTTATCTTCGCAACAGGGGGTAATCGTAACCGACGTGGAAGAAAATAGCATCGCTGGTGCTCAGGGCATTGAACGCGAAGACGTGGTTACTGAGGTGGACGGAAAACCTGTGACGAACGTGCAATCATTCCGCGATGCACTGAACAAGGCGGATCCCAAACGCGGCGTGCTTCTTTATCTTGACCGCAAAGGCAGCAAAACCTTCGCGGTGCTGAAAGCTGGAGGCTAGCTCCAACGTAGCCACGGTCACGTGCGCGGTTTTGGGTGCCCGAGAGAAGCGCAAGAAAGAACCGGCCACGCCGGCCCGGTGGTTACAACTTTTCCAATGCCGTCAGCTTCTTCGGCTGCCAGCGATCACCAGCACGATTCCGCCGACCAAACAAATCCCGCCTAAAACCGGGGGGAACGGAATGGTCTTTTGCTTTTCCGCTGTCGCCTGAATCGGGCCGAGATCCAATACCTTTTCGCGCTTGGTGTACGTGAACCCGCCATACGCCAAAGCGATGATGCCGATAACGATAAGAACGATGCCGATAATTCCGGCAGGCTTCATCGTTTCGAGATTATAAGGCGCGGCGTCCTGAAAGCAGTTGGATAATCAGCACCACAATCGCGATCACAAGCAGGATATGAATGAACCCGCCCAGCGTGTACGAGCTGACTAATCCAAGCAGCCATAGCACCAGCAGAATGACGAATATTGTCCAGAGCATAGGATTTGTTCCTTTCGGTTAAACATACCTATCTTCGCACGAGCCACTTCCGTTGCGCTTATGTTGGACGGAAATTTTTAAGGTTTGTCCAGCGCTGCGCGCAAATTCCAGCCATTCGTCTCGAGCAATTCATGGGCAGATTCGTAATCGCGTTGGGTCACTTCGGCCACGATCCGCACAGCGCGATCGCGCAATTTCGTGCTCGTGGTGCGCAGATCGATCATGAGATTGCCGTGTACTTTCCCAAGTCCGATCATCGCGCCCGTGCTGATAATGTTTAGCGCGACCTTTGTCGCGGTTCCGGCTTTCAATCTCGTGGAGCCGGCCAGAATTTCAGGTCCGACAGGAAGCGTGACTACTAGATCGAAACCGCTGTGGCCGCGTCCTTGCGCGCCGCCGTCAGGAGCGGCCACAGCCCGGTGGCTAATATCGGGATTGCAAGTAAGCAGAATTGTTTTCGCGCCTAACGATTTTGCTCTGCCCAAGGCGCCACGCACAAAAGGTGTCCGGCCGCTGGCCGTGATTCCAAGCACCACATCAGCGGGCTTTACCCCTCGCTCATCCAAAGCGCATGCGCCGGCGCTCTCTTCATCTTCTGCGCCCTCCACACTCCGATGCAGCGCCGTGACTCCGCCAGCGATTACTCCCTGCACAAGATGCGTCGGCGCACCGAAAGTGGGCGGGATTTCGCTGGCGTCTAGAACGCCGATGCGTCCGCTGCTTCCTGCGCCGACATAAAATAAACGACCGCCGTTCCGCAGTGATTCTGTCACGGTTTCAACCGTGCGAACAAGATCGAGGGCGGCAGCCCGCAAAGCGTCCTGGACAAACTTTTCTTCCTCGACAAACAATTGAACCAGCTCCTGACCGGTCATTTTTTCCAGATTTTGCGAGCGTGGATTGCGTTGCTCAGTTAACGCGGCAGCCAAACCATCGATCTCGCGTTGCGATGGCTGCGGCTGCGACGTCGGGTGGTCGTGTGTTTCTGTTGCAAGCCACACCGCGCCGAGTTCAGGCGCGCGTTCGGCAGTCGTGACCCGAGCATCGGGAAGATTCTTCTTCAGCCGCCGGCGAAGCGCATGCGTGTAGATGGAGTCGCGATAAAAAAGGCCACCCGTGAGGACGATTTTTGGCGCGAGCAGATGCAGGCGGTCGGCGACCGCCTCGGTGTATTCGCATAGCACGCGCGCGCCCTCTTCTATGATATCCATCATCCGCGCATCGCCGGCGGCGGCAGCCTCAAACACGACCGGAGCGAGCGTGGCGATCTCCATTTTGTCAGCTGCCTGAACCCAGCGAACAAGTTCATCAAAGTTGTTCAACGAAAGCGCATGCAGGATCTTCGCGGTGAAATCCATTTCGGCGTGATGCAAATCGTGCTCGCGCAAAATCAGGCGGAGCGCCTGCATCGAAAGGGAATAACCGCCGCCGGCGTCGCCCAAAATGTGGCCCCATCCGCCAGCTCTCTCGATTTTGTCCCCGCGGCGGCCAGTGACCGATGATCCACTTCCGGCGTTGACGACGATGCCGTCGCCATGATCGAGCGCCGCCGCGAGGCCGGACGCGCGGTCGCTGCCCGTCACGATCTTCGCTTTCGGCCAGATCTCGAGACAGATTCGCCTCAGCGCATCACGGTCTTCCGCTGTTGCGCAACCGGCAAGGAAAACTCCAGCGCAATCAATTTGCTTTGGCAGTTCTCCAAGAATCGCGCGTAAACGCTCAGGAGCAGTGAGGCGAAAATTCGATGCCTGCAGTTTTCCTTGCTTCAGCATGCGAAATTCCCAACCGGGATCACCGACCCCTCCTACGTTTTCGACCAACGCCCAGGCGGTTTTTGTGCCGCCGCCTTCCACTCCAAGGATCCGCGCACCCTGTTTCACGATGAATTATGAATAGCTGTTCTTTGACAAAAGTGAAAGGTGGATCGGCTTGTCTCAAGACGATATCAACGCGTTGAGGACAACGCGTTCCACCTTTGCCGAGGTTTCGCACTCTCGTATCGTGTTCAGAATCGATGGACCGCACAGAAGCTGAGAAAAACATCGCGCATCTCCGAGAGGAAATCCGCAAGCACGATCGTCTATATTACCAGGACGACGCGCCTGTTATCAGCGATCGCGGGTACGACCGGCTCTACAAGGAGCTTGTTGATCTCGAAACTAAGTTTCCCGATCTCCTCGCGCCCGATTCGCCAACTCAACGTGTCGGCGGAAAAGCGCTCCAGGCGTTTGCGCAAATTCAGCATCGCGCGCCGATGCTCAGTCTCGACAACACCTATTCCGAAGACGAAGTGGCGAATTTTTACAAACGAATCATGCGCCTGTTGCCGGACGAGAAAATTCCGGTGGTTGTTGAGCCTAAAGTGGATGGTGTTGCGGTTTCGGTCATGTACGAAAAAGGCCGGCTGAAATATGCCGCGACGCGTGGCGATGGAGTTGTCGGCGACGACATCACTCAAAACATCAAAACAATTCGCTCAGTGCCGCACCAACTGCGTGATGATGCGCCGGAAATTTTTGAAGTTCGCGGCGAAGCTTATCTCGACAAGGCCGGGTTCGAGAAGTTGAACCGCGAACGAAAAGCCGCCGGTCTTCCGGTTTTTGCGAATCCGCGTAATGCTGCTGCCGGTTCTCTAAAGCATCTCGACCCTAAAGCGGTCGCGGCACGCCCGCTCGGAATCGTTTTTTACGGTACCGGCGCAGTTAAAGGCGCGGACATCGATCTTCACTCAGACATTTTTCGACTGTTCAAGAAATTCGGTCTGCCAACTCACGAAGATTGGTGGCTCGCCGATTCGATTGACGAGATTCTAAAAGCAATCCGAAATCTGGATGACATCCGACGCGATTTCCCCTACCAAACCGATGGCGCAGTAATCAAAGTAGACGCGCTCGCGCAACGGGAGCGACTCGGGTTCACAGCGAAATCACCACGCTGGGCGATTGCTTACAAATACGCGGCCGAACGTGTCGAGACGCGTTTGCAAGACATCATCATCCAAGTTGGACGCACTGGAATCCTCACGCCCGTAGCCGTCTTGGAGCCAATGCTGGTGAGCGGAAGCACCGTCGCCCGCGCCACCTTGCACAACGAGGACGAGATCAAGCGCAAAGACATTCGCGTCGGCGACACCGTGGTGATCGAAAAGGCGGGCGAAGTCATCCCCGCCGTCGTTGAAGTTGTGAAATCAAAGCGGCCACGAGAGGCGAAGCCGTTCGATTTCGCAAAACACATTGACGGAAAATGTCCGGTGTGCGGCGGTCTGATCCGCCGCGACCCTGAATTTGTTGCGTGGCGCTGCGAAAATCTGTATTGCCCCGCACAGACGACGCGGCGGGTGGAATTCTTCGCTGCGCGCAGTGCGCTCGATATCGAAAGCATCGGCGGAATTGTAGCGGACAAGCTTGTTGAGCGCCGCCTCGTGCGCGAACCGCTGGATCTTTTCGACGTAAAGGTCGAGCAACTCGCGAAACTGAATCTCGGCACTGCGGAAGCGCCGCGCGTTTTCGGCGAAAAGAACGCGGCGAAAGCGATTAAGACAATCGATCGCGCCCGAACATTGCCGCTCTCGCGGTGGCTTTATGCGCTGGCGATTCCTGACGTTGGAAAGACGACAGCAACCCAACTCGCCCGCTTCCATGACACGATCCGGGACCTTTCTAATTCGCAATTGCTCCGCGACGTCGTGGAGTATCACGAAAAGCGCGCCGACAAGAAAGCTGCCAAAGAAATCGCCGACCGATTAATGAAATCGGGATTTGCGAAACCATCGAACACCAAGGCACGCAAGGAGGGTATCGTAACCGAAGTCGGTCCCGTGGTCGCGCAGAGTGTCCTGCATTTCTTTGCGTCGGCGACTGGCAAAAAGATTTTACGACGATTAGAAGAACTCGGCATCGAGCCGAAGAGCGAAAAAACCTCAGCCACAAAAGCAGCCGAATTGCCATTGGCGGGAAAAACGTTCGTCCTGACCGGCACGCTGCCCTCAATGACGCGTGAAGAGGCTACGGAAAAAATCGAAACGCTCGGCGGTCACGTCACAGCCAGCGTGAGCAAGAAAACCCATTACCTTCTCGCCGGCGCAGAACCTGGAAGCAAATTCGACAAGGCAAAAGAACTCGGCGTAAAAATCATCGACGAGGACGAGTTCCGAAAATTGTTGTAGCCGCGTCGCTGTGCGCCGCGAACGGCAGACCGCGTACTCTCTACGGGGAAGGCGACGCGTCGTCGTCGAGCGACATTGGGATCACGCCAGGGATTGTTCCTGGCGAAGCGAGCAGCATACCGGTTTTGGCGGCTGGATGCATCATCGCTTGCACGTCGAAAGTCATTTTTTGATCTCCGCGCATCACGGTGATCGGGACGCTGTCGCCAGCAGTGATGTAGAATGAAGCGTCGAATACATCCTCGGGATCGCTTATCTTTTTCTTTCCCACCTGCAGCAGCACGTCGCCTTCTTTAAGGCCGGCGCGTCCCGCCGGCGCGTCTTCCGCGACCTGGGTTACCATGGCTCGCGAACCACCGACTTGTTGGGACGCGGACGAGACATTGTTTACCCCAATCCAGCCGTGGCGAGCCTCGCCGAAGCGAACAAAGTCGCTGCGAATTTTCTCGGCAGCCTCGATCGGCACAGCATAACAGGCGGCATTATTTTCGAGACCGCTAACGACGATCCCAACCACTTCCCCTTTCATGTTCAACAGCGGAGCGCCAGCCTCGCCGCGCTGCGTCGGAGCGTTCACACGCAAATGGATGGTTGAGAAATAGCGGCCGAGACATTTCCGATCGAACCCAGCAATCCAGCCCAAATTCGGTGTCTTCGGCAGATCCAGAGGATAACCGATCGATATGACAGGAGCCGCCATCTCAAGTTCCTCGGATTTCCCAATCGGCAGGGCCGGTGTGGTCTCGTCAACCTTCAAGATGGCTGTCCCGCTGCGGATGTCTGCCACGAGTTGACGCGCCGGATATTTTCTACCACCGAATTCGACTGTGAAATTGCCCGCATCGCCCCCAACGGTGTATGCAGTGTAAAGTGTTCCCGTCGGATCAACGAAAAATCCGGTGCCGCAAATCTCGCTATGCTTATCTACGCCATGAATCTTAACCACCGCTTTGGCGGCCCGCTCGAAGACCTCGCGGACCTGATGGCTGATCGTGGCTGTGGCAGATTGGTCCTGAGCGAAAACCAAGCCTGCGCCTGAACAGAAAACCACCGCGAACGCGATGGTGACGCGGCGCTTAGAACCTGAAAGTGGGCTCATAACTCACGGGGACGCTATCGAGCACATAACGTGGCGGTGCTGCTCGGTGAGTTTGGGCGCTTTCACGAAAACTGCGAAGCGGCTGCGTCCTGAAAATCTGCGTGGAGACCGGAGATGCAATGTTCCATTCTTGGTCCGCATTCACCGGCACCGACAAAGTGAGCGGACTCTGGGTAGCGACGCGAACCGTCTCGGGTTGCTGATAAACCTTCAATGACAAGATAGCTGCGCAGACCAGCATTGCTGCGATGGCAGTCGGATACGACGCCAGCGACCGCAGATCCAGTTGCAACATGAAATTGTGTGCGCGTTCCAGACAGATGCGCCAAAGCGGCTGGCGCAGCAATTCATCACGTTGCCGACGATGGAATTCATGCAGGAAATTGTCGAAATAGGCGGGCGGCGGTTGCTCGTATCGCTTCAGCCGAAGCAGCCTCGCGATTTCGTTGTCGTTGAATTCGTCCATGTTTGCGCCGCTACGAGACAGGATTTTTCCGAAATTCGTCCAGGTAATTTTGCAACTGCCGGTTCGCGTAAAAGAGTCTCGAACGTACCGTTCCTTCGGAGACACGCAAGATTTTACTGATTTCGGCGTGAGGCATTCCCTGAATATGGAACATGGTGACGACTGCTCTGTGATCTTCAGACAACTTCATCATGGCCTCGTTCAATCTTCGCTGCAGCTCCGACAGGTCTGCTTCTCGCACGGGACTGCTCGTGGCAGTGGCTTCCATGAACTCCTTGTCGTTCTGAATACTCGCGTCGACATCATCCAGGCTCAGTTGAAATCGGCGTCCTCGTTTTTTGAGGAAATTCAGAGTCATGTTCACGGCGATGGAATGAATCCAGGTGTAAAACGAGGATTTGCCGCGGAATCCGCGAATTGCTTTGTAAGCTTTGGCGAAGATGTCTTGTAAAAGGTCGTTCGTGTCCTCGTGATTGGACGTCATGTTATAGACCAACCCATAGAGACGCGGAGTATACTTGACCACGAGGTCGTCGAACGCACTGGCCTCGCCCGCCTGGGTGCGCGCTACCAACTCTTGGTCTGGGTCGCTTCTTGGCTGATCCATCGCCTGGCGCTTAGACTTAACACGCGTCTGAAGACCCGACGATAACAAATCGGAAATTCGGCGAGCAGGTAAAGCGAGGGCGTGGTCCATTTTAATTCGAGCGATCAGCGCCGGTCGCGAATTGACATCAACCAGAGCAAATTGCCCAGCGCAGCCACAAACGCCGCGATGTAAGTGAGCGCGGCGGCGTTCAGCACCTTATTGACGCCCACAGCTTCTTCCCCCGGCTGTATGATCCCCATTTCTCGCAAAATGATTTTTGCGCGCCGCGAGGCATCGAACTCCACGGGCAACGTAATCAATTGAAACACCAACAGAATTAAATAGCACCAAATGCCGAGAGTAATGAGACCGCTGATCCTAAAGAACAATCCACCAATGATGATGAACGGCAGCATCTGTGACGCGATCATCGTCACCGGCACAATCGCCATCCGCGCCTTCAATGGCGCGTACGCACGGGCGTGTTGAATCGCGTGCCCACACTCGTGCGCGGATATGCCCAATGCTGCGACTGAAGGCGTGCTGTAAACATTGCTCGACAGGTGCAGCAGCTTCTTTGTCGGATCGTAATGGTCGCCGAGAAAATCGTTTGTCTCCACGACGTCGACATCATGAATCTGCGCTGCCTGGAGGATTTCGCGGGCGCATTCGGCTCCGGTGATATTCCCGGCCGTGCGCACCTTACTCCAACGGCTAAACGCGCTGGTCACTCGAATCTGCGCCCAAATTCCAATGATCAATGGGACGCCGATGTAGAGCAGCCAGTTGGAACCCAAACCAAAGCCGACTGGGCTGCCGATATACAGCAGCCAACTGGAACCTAAAACGAAACCCAATATCTGATACATGCGGTGTGGGGCTATTTTACCGTGGCGAGAGAACTTGTCACTTTGTCGGGTAGGACATTAGACCTGCTATGGCGTTGCGCGTTCATTTCACGCGTCATTCCTAGCGAAGTCGAGGAATCCCGTTGCGTTAGTTGTAAGGTTCCATCGCGAGATCCTTCGACTGCGCTTAGCTCCCCTCGGGATGACGACGCTACTCTGTTGCTAGATCTCTAACTGCTTCGGAAAACGCGACAGGATTCGGCAACCTGTTTTCGTGACGACTACCACATCTTCCAGACGTGTGCCGCCCACGCCGGGGTAGTACAGACCCGGTTCGACCGTAAGTACCTGCCGATCCTTCAGGACAACTTTTTGCAGGCGCGGATGCTCATGGATTTCCAGACCGAGGCCGTGGCCGGTTCCGTGGAAAAATCCGACGCGTCGGCCGTTGCGGACACCGGTAGTGAACCCGCGAGAGGCGAATAATTCCTGAATGGCTCTGTGAATCGTCATGCCGTCAACGCCGGCCTTGATTCTTTTTAGCGCGAGGGCTTGCCCTGCTTTCACCGTTTCCCAAAGTTTCCGCTGCGCTTCACTTGCACGCCCGCGCAACACGCTGCGGGTCATATCGCCGAAGTATCCGGTCTTTGCGTCACGTGGGAAAATGTCCAAGATAATTAGCGAATCGGCGTAGAGGGGGCCGTGGCCGCGCTCGTGAGGATCGCAAGCCTGATCGCCTCCGGCCACGATCGTGCCGGCCGGGACGCCGCCTGCGCGCAAAACGGCTGAATCAATTTCGGCGCGCAGCAATTCGGAAGTCAGCGTTTTGCCATTCCAGCGCAGCCGTTTTGCCGAACCTGGGCTGGAGGCTTTCAGCACTTCAATAGCGCGCTTTAGTCCAGCTTCCGTGATCCGCAATGCGCATCCCATCATTTCGATCTCTTTGTCCGATTTGGCTTCACGCTGCGGCCAGAAAAATCCGTCGGTCGCGCGAACGCGGATTTTGTTTGCCGCCAATTCCTCCGCGTAACCCAGCGGAAAATTCGCGGGCACAGTGGCCGATTTCACGCCTCGTTTTTTCAGAAAATGGGCTAACACTTTCTCGTAGCGCGGTGCCTTTTTCGATTTTCCCTGCAACTCGCGCTCGAGATCGCTGAACATTACGAATTCATCCGCATCAGCTTGCTTGCGGGCGCGATCGATTTCCAGATCACTCAACACCAGTGTCCGTTTGCTGTTGCGCTGAAGAAAAATGAATGGATCAGGCGCCCAAAACTTCGTCGCGTAAAGCATGTCGGGATCTTGCTCGCTCGCAGCGACGATGAGGCGTGCAGATTTGCTTTTCGGTTTGCTCATTGTGGCCTCTATTCTTTTCCGATGATGTGGTCGGAGCAACTTCTC
>DASXYB010000123.1:0-3650 GCA_036502745.1 Candidatus Udaeobacter sp. | reverse complement strand
CGCCTGCTGCACTTTGATGCGCTTAAGGTCACATTTCGCGAGCTAAGGTTGCGGCGCGATCCGCTGTGTCCCGTTTGCGGTGAAGACCCAACAATCTTTGCGCCGATTGATTACGATCAGTTTTGCGGTGTGCGGGACGATGCAAGCGTTCCTGGAATATCGGTACAGGAATTGAAAGCGAAGATGGATGCTCGCGACGCGTTCGAATTGATCGATGTACGGGAGCCGTTCGAATTTGAGATCGCACGAATCGATGGAGCCAAACTGATTCCTCTGGGCGAAATTCCCGAGCGCGCAGAAGATTTGCACCGGGAACGAACATTTATCGTGCATTGTCACAGCGGGCTCCGCAGCGCACAGGCGGCGCGACTACTCAAGGAACGGGGTTTCGCCGACGTGTACAATCTCGAAGGCGGAATCGATGCCTGGTCGGATTTTATCGATCCAACGGTGCCGAAATACTGAGACGATCTCATTAACACTGCGGCTTCAGCCCGGTGTGTCATCACGCAAGTTGGACGCGCAAGGCCGTTTCAACGGCTTACTACCTTAAAAAGGCTCGCCGCGACATCGCGACGTCATGCATCGGGCTGAAGCCGCGGTGTTAGTCAGATTTCTTAACGGCCGCAGCGAGCTCGTCCGCGCTTGGAACGCTGTGCCATTCCGTCAACAATTCTCCACTTCGTCCAAACACGAAGACGCAGAAATCCGTTGCTCCCGCCGGCTGACCAAATTGCGAAGCGATCGTCCCCTCAAAATCAGTGACGACAAATATGTCGCTTTTGGCGTCGCGCCCGATCTTTTGCGCGTCATATCGCGCCTGAAGCCGTTTTGCCGCTTCACTCACGCGGTGTCGAATGAACGCCGTCGCCATTCGGCGCCCTATTGCCAAGTGTTCCCGGATGAAATGAACAACCGTGATCATCCTGTAAGCGGGATTGCCGAGACAAAAATCTGGAACATGATCTCCAACGCTGCGCGCCTGTTCGCGATCAGCACTCGTCGTCAATACGACAATGGTGATGTGTCCATCGGCTGTAGAAAGTTTTTGGCCGTCGATATCGGCGAAGCTAATTGAATAAGACTTGCCGGTTGAAAGCTCGCCACGTGCACCCGTGACGGATAGGAAAACCAAAATCGCCAGTGATAAAAAAATTTGAAGTGCACGCACACTCACAACTAAGCAAATTGCCGACAATGCGCCGCACTGACAACCCTCAGCTTCGCCGCACCCGTTCTTTTTCACTGCGGCCTATTTGGATGAAGTTGACCTGGATTTGCTTCTCGCTGCTTTTTATTTGCGCGTTCGGTGGGTGCGATCAGATAGGCAATTCCCGTCACGGTCAACTGACAGAGGATGCAGACAACAAATCAGCCCGAGGCGACTTCGAACGAGCGGTGAACCTTTATGAAGCCGCACTCGATGACAGCCCACGCGGCGCCGAGATCCACTACAAACTGGCTCTTATTTATGATGACAAGCTCAACGATCCCGTGAGCGCCCTGCACCATTTCAAACGCTACCTCGCACTAAATCCAAATGGATCCCATGCGAAAGACGTCAAGGATTCGATCAAGCGCGACGAGATCGCTGCGCTCACGTCGTTGTCCAGCGACTCTGTTATCACTCGGGCGGAAGCGGCCCGGTTGCGCAACGAAAATCTAACCCTGCACAAGCAACTCGAAGAGCGTGCGGCAACGCGAACCACTTTTGACAAGTCTGAAGGAAACGACGGGAGGAAAGCTGGATCAAAGAAAGCGGGTCAAACCTACGTAGTGCAGTCGGGGGACACGCTTTTCTCAATTTCACGAAAGTTTTATAAATCGCCGAAACGTTGGAAAGCCCTACTTGAAGCGAACAAAAAGAATATTCGCAATCCAAAAGACCTCACCGTTGGCCAGACGTTGGTGATCCCGTGAGGACCTTGTATCAGGAATCGTTAATTCCGGACCGAAACCTCAGTCATAAACTCCGAGCAGCTCACGTTGCCAGGGAACTAATAAGGCCGTTGCCCTCGCAGGATCAGCGGCGATAGCCTCGAGAGCGCCCCGTGATGCAATGAAAGACCGCTCCAATCCAAGTTGCTCGGCCGCTTTGTCGCGCTGTTCGCGCAATTGATCGGCGCGCTGACGCATTTCGGCGGTCGGCCGAGAACCCGCACGGCGGCGCATGACCGGCCACTCCGATTGCGGCGATTGCAATGCAATTTGTGCTGCTTCCCGAAACGTCTGCCGCCGGCGAGCGGAAAAGCGTTTGTAATCCGGCACGTGACCCGAAGTGAAACTTTCCGCCGCCTTCAATAGCTCGCGGCTCTGTAAAATATGAAATGGCGGTCGATCTGCCATTTCTGCTTCTGTCTCCCGCCATTGCCACAACCCGCGAAGAACCGCTCCCGTACGCGGATCGAGCGCGCCGGCTCCCCCAATGCGCCAAAGTTCATCGTGCGCGCGTTCGCGCTCGGCGGCGGCCGATTCAATTGCACGCTCACAAGATTGCCGAAACCAATCGCGGCGATCAACTCGCTCCAACTCTTCTTCCAACTTCGCCGCAAGCGGCAACAAATAATGGACGTCGTCCACCGCATATTCCAGCATTCGTGTCGGCAGCGGTCGCAACGCCCAATCTGCCTTCTGCGAATGTTTGTGAAGCTCCACATCGAAGAAACGCTTCACCAGCGCACCGAGACTGAATTCGCGGATCCCAAGCAATCGCGCTGCAACCACTGTGTCGAAGATTTTACTCGCCGTAAAATTCAACCCACGCCGGAGCATGCGCAGATCATAATCGGCGGCGTGCAAAACAATTTCTCTCAATTCGAACGCTTGGCGCAGCGGTTCCAAATTGAGATTGCTCAACGGATCAACAATGAAATCGCTAACCAAATCGACATTCATTCCGGGCGGCGTCGAGCCGCGACATTCTTCGGCGTTGCTCTGGATGACCCCGGACGGAACGCTGATCTGCAACAAGCAAAGTTTTTCCCGGTAAGAATGCAGACTGTCTGCCTCAGTATCGATCGCGACGCGATCGGCCACTTGAATTTGCCGAACTAAATCGGCGAGCTTCTGCTCCGACGCGATAACGTCGTGTGACGCAGATTGTGCGGACGCCATCTGTCTCACCGCAGGCCGCTCAACAACAATTCAGCGTTCGTTTTGGTCGCGTGCAAATTATCGATGAGCTTTTCCATCGATTCGAGCGGCGGCAACGCGGCCATTGTTTTTCGTAGCATAAGCACGCGCTCCCATTCCTCGGGATGATAAAGCAATTCCTCGCGTCGTGTAGCCGAGAGCATTGGGTGAATCGCAGGATAAAGTCTTTTTTCCTGCAGCCCCCGGTCGAGATGCAACTCCATGTTCCCCGTGCCCTTGAACTCTTCAAAGATCAGTTCGTCCATTCGGCTGCCGGTTTCAGTCAACGCCGTCGCTAGTACCGTGAGACTGCCGCCTTCTTCCGCGTTGCGCGCTGATCCGAAAAATTTCTTGGGTTTCGTCAGCGCTTTCGATTCGACACCGCCCGACATGATGCGGCCTTTGCCTGGCTCCAGATTATTATAGCCGCGTGAAAGCCGTGTAAGGCTGTCGAGCAATACCACCACGTCGCGTTTCATTTCCACGAGACGTTTACCACGCTCCAGCACCATTTCCGC
>DASXYB010000122.1:0-6439 GCA_036502745.1 Candidatus Udaeobacter sp. | reverse complement strand
ACATCGTCCCGGAGACCGTGACTCGTCTGGCCAAAGAATGCCGCAACATCGTGTCGATCAAGGAAGCTAGCGGCAGCGTGGAACGCGTTAGTGAGTTGCGCCGGCATTTGCCCGATGCATTTACGATTTTGAGCGGCGACGATTCGCTTACCCTCCCGTTCATGGCCGTCGGCGCTGCCGGTGTTGTGAGCGTGGCCTCGAATTTATTTCCATCTGAAGTGTGCGCCCTCGTGCGCGCCGCGGAATCAGGCGATTTGAAATTGGCGGAGACATTGCACAAGAAATTGCTGCCGTTGTTCAAAGATTTGTTTGTCGAGCCTAACCCTGTTCCCGTAAAGACAGCCCTCGGCTGGCGTGGCGCGATGTCATCTGAAGTTCGTTTGCCGCTGTGCGAGATGAGCGAAGCGAACCAGACGCGGCTTCGCACGACCCTCGAAGCTTTCGAATCGAAGCGATAGCTCGCTCCTCGCGACCATGAGAAACTCTCCCGTGCGCGTACTGCTCATCGGCGCGGCCGGGCGCATGGGAAAAAATATTTGCGAGCTTGCGGAGAACGATTCTGAGGTTCAAATCGCCGCGCAATGCGATCTGGGCGACCCAATCGAACCGGCGATGAAAAATTGTGGTGTGGCGATCGACTTCAGTCAGCCCGACAGCATTGATGAAATTTGTCGCGCCGCTCTGACGTGTGGCAAACCGCTCGTCATCGGAACGACCGGCCATTCGCAGCAGCAACGCAAAACGATTGAAGAGACAGCGCAGTCGGTACCGATGGTGTTGGCATCGAATTTCAGTGTCGGAGTTAACGTGCTCTTTTGGCTGACGCAAAAAGCTGCCGTGTTCCTCGGCTCGGATTTCAATCCGGAGATCGTCGAAAAGCATCACAAAATGAAAAAAGATGCGCCGAGCGGGACAGCGAAAACACTGGCTGAAATTTTCAAAGCGGTGCGAAACAGCGAAATACCGATTCAATCAATTCGCGAGGGTGATGTTGTCGGTGAGCATAGCGTGATTTTCAGTGGCCCCGGCGAATCCTTGGAGCTAACGCATCGCGCAGCAAATCGAGGAATTTTTGCAGCGGGCGCATTACGCGCGTCAAAATGGATTATCAACAAACCGCCGGGATTGTACTCCATGCAGGATGTGCTGGGTCTGTAATAGGACGACCGTCCGGGTTGCGAGACTTAGAACGCAAGCGAGGACGCACGCGCTACCATGAGAACTGCAGTCGCACTCGGCTCGAATATTGGTGATCGCCTTGCGAATTTGCGGTCCGCGCGAAACTCGATTCTCGATCTTGCAAATGTAAAGGCGCCGCTTCTTTCCTCGGCTGTTTACGAAACTGAACCTGTTAGTTGCGAACCGGGAGCCGGAAAATTTTTGAATGCGGTCGTTGAATTTGGATATGCGGATGATCCGGCACGTTTGCTTGAGCAACTGATTGGAATAGAGGAAGCGTTCGGCCGTAAACGCGATCATCCACAGAATGTTTCGCGAATCATCGATGTCGATCTGCTCTATTCCGGCGAACAGCGAATCAATGACGAACGATTGCAACTGCCCCATCCGCGGCTGCACTTACGCGAGTTTGTTCTGAGACCACTGGCCGATATCCGCCCGGAATTCATGTTGCCAGGCCAGAACAAAACGATTCGCGAATTGCTTGCGGACGTTGAACAAACTCGCGAGGTGATTCGATTCGCAGAGCACTGGTAAGCCGTTGACACTGGCATACCGAGCTTGCGTTCTCAGATGCGCGGCTGATCTTCCAACTAACCTAACATGAAAGATTTTCTCCAGATGAAGGAATGCGGGGAGAAGATCACTGCGCTCACTGCGTATGATTATCCCACGGCGCGTTTGCTCGATGAGAGTGGCATCGACATCATTCTCGTGGGCGATTCCGTTGGCATGGTAGTTCTCGGTTATCCGGACACTACTGATGTGACGCTAGACGAAATGTTGCATCACACGCGCGCAGCCGCGCGGGGCACCAAACAGGCGTTGCTGGTCGCGGATATGCCGATTCACACTTACGACACTCCGGCACAAGCTGCGGAGACCGCCAGAAAATTTGTCGATGCCGGAGCGCAGGCGGTGAAGCTCGAGGGTGGTGTGAGTCATGTTGCGCAGATCGAGGCGATCACTGAGGCGGGGATACCGTTCATGGCACACATAGGGATGCTGCCACAAACTGTGCGCGAGCAAGGCGGCTACCGAATCAAAGGCCGCACGCAGTCGGAGATCGAAGCATTGTTGGTGGACGCCCAATCTGTGGAAGAAGCCGGAGCATTTTCCGTGGTGCTCGAGATTGTCCTGGCTGATGTCGCGAAGCAGATCACCAATGCGATCCGCATCCCGACGATAGGGATCGGCTCGGGCGAGCATTGCGACGGACAAATTCTGGTCACGCACGATTTAATCGGATTATTTCCGTGGTTCACCCCGAAATTTGTGTCGCCGGAAGCGCGTGTGGCCGAGGAGATCCGCCGAGCCACGCGGGCATTTATCGAGCGGACCAAAGGCAGCCGTAAGATTTAAAAATTCCGTCTGATTAACACCTGCCTTCAGCCAGGTGTTACGTGAAGCGAAAGCGCTTCCTGCGCGCAACACCGAACTGAAGTCCGGTGTTTCTGAGATGGTGAACGAACTTCCTGAGCATGGCTCGCCAATGGAAGTGTGATATGTTTGCAGCCGCATGAGAGTTTCGGATTTCGACGAGGTCGGCAGCTTCGGGACCGAAGGTCTGCTGAGCGGTAGCAAGGAGCGCAACTGGCTCTGGCTCGGATTGATTGTGTCGCTGGCAATACATTTCGGGCTGTGCACCTATTTCTATCGCACGCGCTTCGCGTCTTCTGACGCGGTGCCCCCTCAAAACGAGCAAACGGCGACCTTCAAGGTCAAGCGCGTTTTTGATTCGAACCTGGATAAGAACAGTGCCGATCAAATCGATGCGGCTGCGAAACCGAACCCTGACAACGCGGATGTGCAATTGCCGGATGAGAAGAAATCATTCGACAAATTGCTGGAACAAGTTCAGGCGAGCACGGCGCTTCCGGATGATATGCGCGACGTGTTGCCGGACCAACCAAAAGTAGAACAGCCGGACGTTAATTCTGCTCTCAACGAGATCGAACGTTCCACGGCGCAAACCCTTTCCAGTGATCCAAATGCGCTGCATGAGCAATCTTTGCTGAACAACAGCGCAGTGTCCGGCCGTCCACAGCCTGCTCTGAGTGGAACAGAGCTGGCCACGAGCACGGCGATCAAACGGCCAAACACCTTCACAAGCAAGCTGCCTGGAGATAGCGCTGGTCCAAACAAAGGACATGCGCCGGGCTTCAGCGATTTGGACCAGTTACTGGCGCAAAAAGGTCCGCTCGGGTCAGGCACAAAATTGCGTCTGCCCGACGATCAGATTTTCGAGTACGACAGCGACGTGCTGCAATCGAGCGCAATTGGTCAACTACAAAAGCTCGGCACACTTATCCAGCGCAATTCGAGGGCGACATTCTCCGTGGAAGGCTACACGGATTCATTCGGCACGTTTGAATACAATCTTCAACTAAGTCAACGCCGAGCCGACAGTGTGAAACGTTATCTGGTCCAGACGATGGGAATCAATCCGGCGCAAATCCAGACGCACGGATACGGCGCAACGAAATTCCGAGCGTCCGCGAACGGCTCAATCGAAGAGCAAAGTCCCAATCGCCGCGTCGAAGTCGTGGTCCGTACGATCGACGGCTAGTTCTCAACCATCCGCAAAATTGTAGGGCGTCTGTGTCAGACGCCATTCGTGTGAGTCAGGGGTTTCACACAAACGCCCCACGAATTACTGTGCTACCAATTTTTAACCCACTGCGGAGTGATCGTGTCCGGGTTCCCGGGAGTAGCGGTTAGGCCAACCGTACTCCAGACATCGAAAGTTGGATTGTAGCCCCTATTACCGCCTGGATTGGCAGCTTGTGCAGTAGAATAGCCATAGCTATTTCCGAATGGGTCGGCAATTGCAGTCACCGTGCCTGTGCCACCGGGGGGCAGGAGCATGTTCGGCTTGAACGTCATATAGCTCTTCGCCGTCGGGCTCCGGCTTCCATTGGTATCGCCGCTAAGTTGCGTGTACAAATAAAAGCTAGCAAAACTGTAAGCAGTGGTGCTCGGATCTCCATTGGCTCTCGGATCCAGGTTATCTGTCGTGTTGTTCGGGTCCCGCGGATAAACCCCGTAATCCGCCTTGTAGCTCTCGCACGCAGCCGACATAGCAGCGATTTCCGTCTCTCCCCTCGCGCGTGCGGCTTTCTTTCGCGCGTAGCCGACCGTACTTAAAACCAATGCGGAAAGAATAGCGATGATGCCAACGACGACTATCAGCTCAATGAGGGTGAAGGCGGTGTGGCGGCGCTTGTGCCAAGCGCCGATCCGGCAGGTAAGCCGTTTGACACAAACGCCTCTACACGTTCCGGGGAGAACTGCGTTCGTCATTCCTTATTTGTGCTTCGTCATTTCGGCGAAGCCGTTCACGTTTGTTCCTGCAAGCCGGTGATGATGCTGATGAGCGGCGTGAAGAGAGCTAGCACGATCGTTCCGACGATGATCGCCAGTAACACGATCATGATCGGCTCCAGCATCGAGGTGAGAGCGGCCACAGCGTTGTCGACCTCGTCATCGTAAACGTCCGCCATCTTTAGAAGCATCTCGGGAAGTTTGCCGGTCTCTTCGCCGACATCGATCATGCTGACAACCATCGGCGGAAACTGTTTGCTGGCCTCGAGCGGTTGCACGATCGATTCGCCTTCTTTCACGCTGTCGTGCACCCGCGCGATTGCGCGAGCGATGGCAGCATTGCCCGCGGTCTCACGCGTGATATTTAGGGCCTGCAAAATCGGAACACCGCTCGTGACCAGGGTTCCCAATGTGCGCGCGAAACGGGAGATTGCCGTTTTGCGATTCAAGTTGCCGAAGAGCGGCATGCGCAATTTGAAGTTATCAATCGCGAGTCGCCCTCCACGCGTGCGGCCGATAAAGTTGTAAATGATCACAATAGCCACGATTGCTCCGACCAAAACCAAGCCGTGATTCTTCATGAAGCCGCTGAAGCCAATGACGAATTGCGTGACAGGCGGCAGCGGTTTGTCGCCGAGCAGGTCGTGAAAAATTACCTCGAACCGCGGGACAATGAACACTAATAAGAAACACAGGATTCCGATCGCCATCGTCATCACGATGATCGGATACACCATCGCCGAGAGGACCTTGTTTCGAATCCTGGCGGCTTTCTCCTGAAATTCAGAAAGCCGGGTAAGCACGAGTTCAAGCACACCGCCGACCTCGCCCGCTCTGATCATGTTGACATACAGATCGTTGAAGATCTTCGGATGCAGCGCAAGTGCGTCGGAAAATGTGCTGCCGCTCTGCACAGAATCAGCGAGCTTATCGATCGTATTTTTCATCACCTTGTCGCGTTCCTGTTTTGCGAGAACATTTAAGCTTCTCAGCAGAGGCAATCCGGAATCGATCAGCGTCGCCAACTGGCGAGTAAAGATCATCAGGATTTTTGACTTAACTTTTGTGCGCTGGAAAAGAACAATGCCTTTTTTCGCGCTCGATTTCGTCGTACCTGTGATCGTCGCTGCCCGTCGGCGAGCTTGCTTGCCGTCGGAACTGATTATCGCCTCCTCGATTACGCTGGTCGGAAAATAACCGGACTGGCGCAGTTGACTGATTGCGGCGCTGCTTGAAACGGCTTCGAGTAATCCGGAGGCTTCCTGTCCCCGGGCGTCGAGAGCTACATAGTTGAAGCGTGGCATGGGGGGCGTATTCTAATTAGGTCAGCTGTTTATGTCGAGCATCACTGCCTCGTTGTGCTTTACGTGTATTTCAGCACCTCTTCGATTGTCGTGTCGCCTGCAAAGATGCTGCGCAAGCCGTCCTGGCGCAGCGTAATGGTTCCAAGCTCGATCGCCTTTTGTTTGATCGTCACGGTCGGCGCGCGCTCGTTGATCAATTCACGAATTGGATCCGTGATTCTCAGAAGCTCGTAAATTCCTTTTCGTCCTTTGTAGCCGGTGTTGTTACACGTATCGCAACCTTTGCCGTAGAAAAATTGCTTCTCGCCAAGATCGCGGCGCGCGATACCAAGTTCCGCCAGCAAAGAGTCATTAGGCCGATAAGGTGCGCGGCAATGACTACAGATGCTACGCAACAAACGCTGGCCGAGCACAGCTTCCAGCGTCGACGAAATGAGGAACGGTTCCACGCCCATATCGATCAAGCGCGTAATCGCCCCTGACGCATCGTTGGTGTGCAGTGTCGTAAAAACCAGATGGCCCGTGAGCGACGCCTGAATGGCAATTTGCGCCGTCTCCAGATCGCGGGTCTCGCCAACCATAATTCGATCGGGATCCTGGCGTAAGAAGTGCCGCAACACGCGCGCAAAGGT
>DASXYB010000121.1:0-3914 GCA_036502745.1 Candidatus Udaeobacter sp. | reverse complement strand
TTATTGGGCCTGACTGGGCTCGAACCAGTGACCCTGCGCTTATCAAGCGCATGCTCTAACCAACTGAGCTACAGGCCCGGAATCGCGGCTGCGCCTCGGACTTTCGAATTTCGGTTGGCGATTTTCGATTGGTTTCGTGGCACGCTTTGCGCGCCTTTACTTAAATCGGCAATCGCAAATCGCAAATCGAAAATCAATGGAGGCAAGGGGATTCGAACCCCTGACTTCCAGCTTGCAAAGCTGGCGCTCTACCAACTGAGCTATGCCCCCGGAAAGATTGGCGAATTTCGATTGCCGATTTTCGATTGCAAGGAAGAAAAGAAAAATGCCGGACGTCGACTAAAAGTCGAACATCCGGCACGCGTTGTTTCTCTTCTCGGTTTAGTGTGAAACGGGCACCGCCAAATAGGCTGTTAAAACGCCCGTAATTGGATCGACAGCTCTACCCGTAATCTGTCCCGCGTTATTTATGTCTTTGGCGCTCGCGAGCGTTGCAGAATAGCTGCCTTTGAAATCATTCAGATCTTTTGGCGTGTTGCCGTGATCCCAAATAACGGCACGGCAATCAACCAAGTCCGCGTCGCATGACACACCGACTACCTGCCGGGCTTCATTAATACCGTAGGCCTCACTGTCCACATGTGGGGGCATACGGTGTGGCAAAGGTTTCAGTCGTCGGATGCCATCCTCTCTCGTCCACATGAAAGCGTGTAAGACCTCGCCTTCAACAAATGCTGGGTCCCCGGCAAACCCGACTACATCGCCTCGCTGATTAATCGCCGTCGGCGTATTCCACCAGGGAGCTGGCGGATTTGGGTAGATATCCGTTACCGTGCCATTCTCCCAAAGCACCGCATGCTTGGCGGTATGCCTTCCAACCGCCTGGTCACAGATGCCAGAGATGCCCACGATTTGGCCGTTATCGTTGATCGCCGTCGCAGCTCCCGAGCTGTCGCCGGCGATCAGTGGCAGGTCTTGGATCTCATCCGGTGGTCCCAGCGTCCACATGGCTGGACGAAACTGGAGGACCTGGGGAGATACGCACGTCGGGTCATGGACATCATTTTCCGCCCATCCGACTGCTTGACGGAGGTTGTTGGCTCCTGTGGTAAAGCCGTTATTGCCACCCGGAAAGTTGGGAAGTCCCCTCATCGGGCCTTGTCCATCTTCCCAGACGAATCCGACGTTAATATATCCGACGTTGTTAGGCGTACTATAGAAAGCCGCGCTACTCCAAGCTTCCCCAAGCGGCTCCGGATCGGAGGTTTGCGAGATACCGACGATGATTCCCGCGGTATTTTTGACGTTCCATGTGACACTACTGTTGGGCCCGCCAAGTGTACCGAGGTCGGTGAGCAAACTGTTTCGCCATAGCCCAGCGTGCCGGTTCCTATCCGGCAGTCTGGCATAGCCTGACACCCACGCCCGGTCATTGATACTATTTCCCCCGTTACTTGTTCCACCAAGCCCAGGGAGGTCTGACACCTGATATTGACTGCTCGCCTTTGTTGCTTCTGGCGTTTGTGCCTGCACGAGCCCCGGAATCGCCGCGCAACAGACAGCAGTCAGAATAATAGTAAGAGTTTGGCTAATTCTTTTGGTTGTGAATTGTGTAGTCATGTTTGTCTCCTTTGTTGGATTTTCATGACGACACTTTAGGAACTGGCTAGACATCGCTGCCATAGCCACTTCGCAGATTTGGTACGGGCCATTTCAGTTTTTGAATGTCTGTCCGAGGAACCAGCAGATCCAAAGCAGTGGAACCATTTGACTTATTGTTCGTCAAAGACGGCGTCGTGACCTGTCCAAACTACCTAATTCAATCTTAAATTAAGCGCCGCGGCGAACTTGCTAAGTCCATCACGGATTTGCGCGCGCGACCACGCAGCGAACCCAAATGTGAGAGCGGGCTTCGGCTCCACTTTCATAAAGCACGACGATAACGGCGAGGGCCTGATACCGATGTCACTGCAGACGCGCGTGATTACCGGCATCTGTTCTTTCAGTCGTACCCAGGCCACGAAGTGTAATCCAGCTTCGGGAATTTCTAGGACGAAGTAATTGCTTAACAATTTGTTGAATTGTTCGATAAAAAAATCCCTTCGATCGGAATATAATTTTCGCATCCGTTTGATGTGCGTGAGGAAAAACCCTTCGGTGAGGAATCGGGCAAGTGTCGCCTGATCGATGGCTGGCGAATGTTGGTCCATCACTGCGCGGATCTTAATCATCGGTTCGACCAGTTGGTGTGGCACGACGATGTAGCCCAGCCGTAATGATGGGTACAGGATCTTGCTCATCGTGCCTGCGTAGATAACACGCCCAACATTATCCAAACCCTGTAGACATGGGAGTGGGGGACCGGTGTAACGAAATTCTGAGTTGTGATCGTCCTCGAAGATGTAGGCGTCGCACGCGCGTGCAAACTCGATCAGGGCGGTTCTCCGCGAGAGACTCATCGTCATGCCAAGGGGGAATTGATGAGAAGGAGTTACGTAAATTATTTTTGGCGAGCGTTGTTTCGACGGCCGCGCGATTGTGATCCCTTCCTCGTCAACGGGTCTTGGCATGACGACCGCGCCAGCAAAGCCAAAGGCTCGGCGAGCTTGATAAAATCCTGGATCCTCAATCCAGGCAACGTCCCCGCGATTTACTAGTGCCATCGCACTGATCATCATTGCCTGCTGCGTTCCAGCCGTGATAATAACTTGATCCGGGTGACAACGTGCGCCTCTGTAATCGCACAAATAGGTTGCCACCGCGTTGCGCAGCTCGGGATCGCCACGGCTTGACGCATATTGGAGGAGATGCGCTCCTTTTTGTGCAAGAACTTGTGATCTCAGTCGTTCCCAAACTTCGATGGGAAATTCATCGAGGGCCGCTACAGCTGGAACAAACGAGACACCGGGCGGCCCGGCGATTCCAAAATCGAACTGCTTACCGGCCCTGTGGTCCGGAATATTTTTTACTCGATTGGAAAGCCGCGCTGGACGTTCTGTGGGTGGTACCGCTTTTGCTACCCGCGCGCTCAGGAAGGTTTCGGGCAGCGCCTCGGAGATGAAGGTGCCCGATCCAATTTTGGATTCAAGATATCCTTCCGCGTGAAGCCTGGAAAGGGCGAGGTTTATGGTGAAGCGTGACACGCCGAAGTCGACGGCCAGCGCGCGAGAAGAGGGAAGTCGCGACGAGTTATTGTTGAAACTTCCTGACGCAAGTTCATCGCGAATCTGTCGATAAAGTTGTTGATGAAGTGGTTCGACCGCTGCGCGATCCAACCGCACCATTTCAAAACCCACTATAGAATGTCTACGCCGTTTCCCATGGACATCTGGCGTTGGGTCTTCCGCGTTCGGCCTCCGGCGTTTGCTACCAATCATGAGCAAGAGCATGAGCACCAGCGCGAGTAAGGGCAACTATCCATCGAGAGTGGTCTGGCCATTTCGCTGCAAGTGGACTGTTGACACCTAACCCCTGGTTGGAATCTTTGGTTCAATGCAGACTAAAACTCCCTGTACCGATTATATTGAAACAAAAGGCCTCATTTATTTCGCTCGGATGCTCGATAAGATCCGGCTAAGGGCCGCCGGCGAATTGCCGCCGGAATATTTTACCGGTGTCGAAGATCCGACGCACTTCGACGCGCGTTGCACGAGATTCCTGGGAGTAAATTACGATGAGCTTGCGAAACGAACGCTTCAAGGCGGATCGGATGAGGAAATCCTCAAGTGGTGCTTCGCCCATGGGCGGCACCCCAGCGATGAGGAAATTTCTGTTTGGAATGCATTTCTAAGAAAACGTGGTTGGCGAGATGAAGCCAGCGAGGAGCTCGCCGAGTCGAAGAAGGAAGCAGGTTTCGGCGATCGTGACGATATTCAAACCTGGCTGGATCTGCATGATGCGGAGGAAGGAAGAAC
>DASXYB010000120.1:0-3250 GCA_036502745.1 Candidatus Udaeobacter sp. | reverse complement strand
ATCGGCATGCGAGGGTCGAAATTTCCGCGCGATTTGGCTGTAATCTTCGGGTCGAGCGTCTTTGTTCCTAACAAGAATGGCAATGGGTGTGCCGAGCGTTCTTCCTTCAAAAATGCCGGACAGAATTTCGCACCGATCTTCCTCTTTGCGCTGGGTCGTGAGTTTGCTTTGACCGGGGCGACGACGATCCAGCTCTCGTTGAACTTCGGCTTCGGAAATTTCGATGCGTGGCGGGCAACCGTCGATCACTACGCCGATACCACCGCCATGGGATTCGCCGAACGTGGTAACACGGAACAATTGGCCAAACGTGTTGCCCATAAGCCGCAAGAATAAATCGCCCTCCCCCAATCACAACGCGCAATCTCATCAACACCTGGCTTAGCCAGGTGCTTTGCTGAGTGAAGAGGAAAAGCTGTTTTAACAGCTTTCGACGGGTTGGGCGGGTGGAAGAAGCCGTTGAAACGGCTCCTATTGCGACTTGATCCGTTCGCACCTGACTGAAGTCAGGTGTTAATGAGACGCCGTTCAGATTGTTTCCAGCGCGCTCTTTAGATCGTCAATCAAATCGCGGACATCCTCGACGCCGACAGACAGCCGGACGAGCGAATCGGTGATCCCGAGCTTTTGCCGTTGTTCTTCCGGCACGGACGCATGCGTCATGAGCGCGGGATGATTGATCAGACTTTCCACGCCGCCCAAACTTTCCGCCAAGGCAAACAACTTCGTGTTCTCAAGAAAACGCCGCGTTCCGGCGAGGTCAGTTTTCAAAATCATACTGACCATTCCGCCGAATCCGCGCATCTGTTGCCGGGCCAGATCGTGTTGTGGATGCGACTTCAGTCCGGGATAATGGACCGATTTGATCTCGCGCTGATCCTCGAGCCAGCGTGCAATCTCCAGCGCGTTTGAGCAATGCCGCTCCAAGCGAAGCGCCAGCGTTTTTAAGCTTCGTAGAACAAGAAAACTATCGAACGCGCCGGCAATCGCGCCCACAGAATTTTGCAAAAACGCAATTTGATCAGCCAGCTCCTTGTTTTTCCCAACAACAACAACGCCGCCCACTAGATCGGAATGTCCGTTCAGATATTTCGTGGCGGAATGCACAACGATATCGAACCCCGATTCAATCGGTCGCTGGATCCATGGAGTAGCGAACGTATTATCGCTGACAGAGATCAATTTCCGTTTGCGCGCGATCTTCGCGATCGCGTCAAGATCGATCAATTTGAGCAGCGGATTACTCGGAGTCTCGATCCAAACCATGCGCGTGTTTGGTTTGATTGCGCGTTCGAGATCTTTGGGATCAGTCAAATCAACGTAAGTAAAATCAAGGTTCGCGGAGCGACGGCGCACCCGGTCAAATAACCTGAAGGTGCCGCCGTACAAGTCGTCGCTCGCGACAATATGGGAGCCGCTATCGAGCACCTCGAGCACTGTCGCCATCGCTGACAGGCCGGATGCGAACGCAAATCCGCGCGATCCGCTTTCCAAATCTGCGATGCACTTTTCATATGCCAGCCGGGTAGGATTGATTGAGCGCGAATAATCGTAGCCTTTGTGTTGGCCAGGGCTTTCCTGCACATATGTCGACGTGGCGTAAATCGGTGTCATGACCGCGCCGGTCGTCGGATCCGGCTGTTGGCCGGCGTGAATCGCGCGCGTCGCGAAGCCCTGTTCTTTTTTCATGGCAGATGGTAGCGCATGCCTCTGGCTTGCGCTTGAAAATTAGTCGCAAGCGGGACGTATTGGCTATGTTACACGAACTCGCGTTCCGGCGGCGCGGACGCTTTCGGCATTTGAAGCCGGAGGTATGAAAGCAAATCGGTGCGCGTGATGAGCCCAAGAAATTTGTTTTCGTCCATCACGATAGCGACTCGGCCGCGATCGAAGACGCCCAGCAAATCTGTGATTTTGGCGTTCGGCGGCAACGTTTCCAATTGATCGGTCATGGCCTTGCTTACAGGATCGTTAAAATGCGACGGCTCACGAAGCACTTTTACCAGGAGATCGGATTCATCGATAAGCCCGATGGCGCGTCCGCTCTTGTCGACTACCGGAAGCTGCGACACATCTGAGTCGCGCATTCGCTTAAACGCCGTGAGTAGTGAATCCTCCGGCCCAACCGTGATCACTTCGCCCGCTTCGTATCGATGCGAGATCAAATCGCTCAGATCGCCGTGCGGCGGCCGATGAATGAATCCCTGCTCGGCCATCCAAAAATTGTTGTACATTTTGGAGAGATATTTGTTGCCGGTATCAGGAACGAGTGTAACCACGCGTTTGGGTTTTGTTTGCTGCCGACAGTAACGCAGCGCTCCTGCGAGAAGCGTTCCAGTAGATGACCCGCCAAAGATTCCTTCCTTGCGCAAAAGCTCGCGCGCTGCAGCAAAACTTTCTTCGTCATCGATCTCAAATGCTTCTGTGACCAACGACATGTCAGCGATTTCCGGGATGAAATCTTCACCGATGCCTTCCACCGCCCAGCTGCCCGATTTAACGAGCTCACCGGTCTTGACATACTCGTACAAAATCGAGCCGGTCGGGTCCGCCAGAACCATCTCGATACCACGCCGCGGTTTCACGCGATTAAAAAATCTACCGAGCCCTGTAAGCGTTCCGCCAGAGCCGACGCCGACCACAACCGCATCGACGTCGTGCCGCATTTGCTCCCAAATCTCCGGACCGGTCGCGCGTTCGTGTGCGAGAGGATTCGCCGGATTGCCAAACTGGTTGACGTAAAAGCTTCCCGGAATTTGTTCGGCGAGTTGTGCCGCGACATCCTGGTAATACTCGGGATGCCCGCGGGTCACATCAGACCGCGTGATCCGCACTTCGGCGCCAAGCGCTCTCACGTGCGATATTTTTTCCTGCGACATCTTGTCGGGAATTACCAGCAGGACGCGATAGCCTTTCGCGCCTGCGACCAGCGCGAGACCCAGACCAGTATTGCCTGCGGTCGCCTCAATGACAGTACCGCCAGGCTCCAATTTTCCCTCGGCTTCCGCAGCTTCGATCATCGACAGCGCGATCCGGTCCTTGATCGAGCCACCGGGATTTTGATTTTCAAGTTTGAGAAAAAGCCTGCACGGCCCGGTGTCGAACTGAGTTGCTTCCACGAGCGGCGTGTCGCCGATGAGCGAAAGAATCCCCGGCGATTTGTTGTGTGTGATGGCGGGGGCTGCGGAACTTTGGCTCATAAAGCTTACTCAATCGATGGCTCGCCTTTGTGCGACCATTCCGACTGGCT
>DASXYB010000119.1:0-10187 GCA_036502745.1 Candidatus Udaeobacter sp. | reverse complement strand
ATCGAGAATCGAGTTTCTTGAATCGGTTTCGTTGGGCCCGACGCCTGCTTGCATCGTTAGACGGCCCGAGGGCGCTGTCGCTATGACGATGTAACGATTCACGATTTAACGTTTTATTAATGCTTAGCGCCATCATCGTAGCCGGCGGCAGCAGCCAGCGTATGGGCTTCGATAAATTGTTTGCCGTAATCGCGGGCGAACCGGTGATCGCCCATGCAATCCGCGCGTTTGAGCGCGCGAGTTCCATCAGCGAAATTGTAATCGTTGCGCGTGAACAATGGCATGATGAAATCAGAAAAATCGCGTCAGGTGCAGAATTCAAAAAAATCCGCGCGATCGTCCCTGGCGGTGAACGTCGACAGGATTCTGTTCGGGCGGGCTTGAGTCGCATCGATCACGTCGCAAAATATGTCGCCGTTCACGATGCGGCGCGCCCGCTGATTACTGCGGAACAAATCGAACGCGCGTTCCAGCAGTGCTGCGTCCATGGTGCAGCTGCTTTGGCGCAACCAGTCAACGACACGTTAAAGCGCGCCGATGCTGATCTTTTGGTCGTCGATTCGATCGATCGCCATCAGATGTATGCAATGCAAACGCCGCAGATTTTCGATCGCAAATTAATTGAAGACGCCTACCGCGATGTTTATGCGGAAAACGCTTCCGTAACCGACGACGTCTCGGCAGTCGAGCGACTCGGCCACAAGATCGCCTTGGTCCTCAACGATGATTTTAATTTCAAGATCACTTACCCGCACGATTTGCGGATTGCAGAGTTTATTCTGCGAGAGCGAGCGAAGAATCGTGGGTAGCGCGCGTCACTCCGTGCGCGCCGCCGTCTGGAAATTTTTCAGCGTCCCATCGCCAGCCGCTCGGCTAAGAGCTGCGGCAGACCGGCTTTGGTAATTTTCTTCTGGGCGGAGGCGAGATCGTATTTTATTCGCAAGAGTTCGACGAGATTGTTTTCAACGTCGTAAATACAATATGCGGCACGCCAGTTTCCGTCACGCGGTTGGCCCACGCTGCCGGCGTTGATGAGATATTTTTTGCCCTGCTCGATACGGATGTGCTCAGAAGTGTGGCGCCGGACGCCGTCATCGCGCACGAATACCATCGGCACATGAGTGTGACCAAAAAAACATACCGGTGTCCGCTGATAGGTAAAGCTTGCGACGGCGTCGAGGTTATTGAAGACATAACCCCATTGGCCGGGGGTATCCAGGGTGGCGTGAACGATGGTAAAATCGTGAACCCGTTGCTGCAACGGCATGGCGCGTAACCACTCCATGTCCTGCTCATTCAAACGTTCGCGCGTCCACTCGATCGCGCGTTCGGCCAGTTCGTTGAAACGTTCCGATGACGCGGGGAACGTTGCTTGCTCGTCGTGATTGCCTTTCACCACCGGACAATCCAACTCGCGGATAAGCTGAATGCATTCACTAGGATTTGCGTTGTAACCGACGACGTCACCCAGACAGGCGAAGTCGGTGCATCTGCGTTGACGCGCGTCGGCCATTACGGCTTCAAGCGCTTCGAGATTCGAATGAATGTCACTGAAAATGGCGAACCGCATTACGACCCTTTAGACCACCAAAAATCAGAACGTTACAACGGAAGAACGCGGACGCACCAATGTTTTGGGGTGCGAAACGAAATTTGTCGCGCTGCTAACTTAAAGAATTCAACAATTGAATCCCTTATCGTTTCGTCAGCGTATCAGGGAATTCGTTGGTCCTGCGGAATCGCGAGTTTGTCTTCAAGCAGCTTTAAGCGCTTGATTAATGTCGGCAGCCGTTCCTTCTCGCCCTCATCGTAGAGGCTGCGCAGGCGATCATACGCTTCGCGCTCGCGACCTTCGCAAGACGAAAGCTCATACGCCGAGAAACGGCGGTCCCACGGCGCCGCTCCCGGCAACGTTGCTGCCTTGGCATAATATTCGGCGGAGCGCTCGTGGTCCTTGTATTTCTCCTTATACAGTCGTGCAAGCGCTTCGTAAAGCTCCGGACGGTCGGGATTATTTTTTATTCCGCGCTCCAAAAACTCTTTGCCGATTGCAAAATATTCGCGCTGCGCTTTGACTCGCAGCGCCTGACGCGGCTGTTTGGTATCGTTCATCGCCGCTACGCTCGCGTTCCACGCCATATGCCACGCGGCTGTGTCCCAAAACAGGAGCACCCGTGGTTGCAGCGTCGTGATTTGCCGAAATAGCAACAGCATTCGGCCCCATTGAGTGTCTTCCCAAGCCGCGTGCGCCTGGATGAAAAGACCATCGGCGACAATGGCTCGAAACCCGCTCAGAGCGGCCATGAATCCGAGTTGTCCGAGTTGTTCGCGAAGATCGAGATTGAATTCGACGCCGCGGAAATGTTCCTGCCGGTGAAGAGCTGCGAGATCGCGTTCCACCGGCAGTTTCAGAAGTCCCATTAGAATCAACACCGCCAGCGCGATCAGACCTCGCGTCATAATTCTTTGCCGTAAAACACGAAAACCGCCAGTAACGTGTAGATCACGGTGTAGAAAATGCCGAGGAGCGCCGTCTTGGTGAAGACCGCGATTGAAATGGCGGTGCCAGCGACGATGTCGTCCACCAGGTTGAATGCCTGCAGATCGGGAAAGAGCAGCGCCACGATCGCAAGACAAACGCGCGTGACTAAACCGCCGCCGTGTACTGTGAGCCAATACTCGCGCGCAGTAGCTTCCAGGTGCCCGATAAAATAAATAAAAACCATCACCACGATGGTGAAGATGGTTGAAGTGGCGAAGGTAGAAACAAACAGCGTTAGGGCTGTAAGCAGGCACGCTTTGAGGAAAATGATGATGATTCCGGGAGCAAGATTGACATTGATCGCGGAAGCGCGAACGGCGCGCAGCGCGTCGGCGAGCTGGTCCGGCGGCGCGCTGGCCATTTGTTTCGCGGTAACTTGTAGCACTGCCTGCTCCCGCATGTACAGCACGGCCAGGAACGCCGCGACCATTATCAAGGTGCTAATGGCCAGCAACAAAAGAACGCCCGCAATCTTGCCGACAACGTATTCGAAACGCGGCACCGGCTTGGCCAGAATGGTGTAAACCGTGCGGTCTTCGATATCGCGCGGCAGCATTCGCGAGGTGGCGACGATCGCCAGTAGCGAAGTGAACATTGAGATTGCGCCTAACGAGACGTCCTTTAGAATTTGGAATTCCTGTTGGAAAGAGAATTGCGCCATGAAGATCGAGCTGCCAATCAACAGCAGTCCGAACACCAGCAGCACGTAAAAAACTTTCAAGCGCGTCAACTCGGTCAACGTGGTGCTGGTGATGGCGAGAATGCGCGACAGCGAAAAGGCGCGGTGACGCTCCGGAGTAGTTGAACCGTTGAATGGTTGAAGTGTTGAAGCGGTTTGGCTGTCTGTCATTTCCGTTCTCTCATTCACTCGCGAGTTGAGCTTTTGTCGTTCCCTCCAGTCGATTCCAGGAACAATCTTTCCAGCGTGGTGGTAGATTTTCGCCGCTCGATCAATTTCGCGTTCGACCGGCTGATGAACGATTCAATCTCCTGAACGAGATCGTCGGAAGCACCGGCGATCACAAGCTCGGTCTGATTTTCGATTGCGATTAACTCCTGCAAACACCCTTCGCGTACCATCACGCCATCGGCGAGAATCCCGATCCGATCGCAAATTTCCTGCGCTTGCGCAAGCAAATGTGATGAGAGCAGCACGGTGATTCCGCGGCGCTTCAGGTCAATGATCAAATCCCGAATTTCACGCGAGCCTGCCGGATCAACGCCAGCTGTCGGTTCATCCAGGACCACGAGCCTTGGATCATGAATTAACGCTTGTGCCAGCCCGATGCGCTGCAGCATTCCCTTGGAATAGGTGGCCAATCGGCGATCGCGCGCCTTATCTAGCCCGACCAGATCGAGCAGTTCGTTTACACGGCTCTTCAATGTTGCGCCTGTCATTCCGCAAAGCCGTCCAAAAAAACGCAGCGTTTCTGCACCGCTGAGATATTTGTAGAAATACGGATTCTCTGGGAGAAAACCAACTGCTTCGCGGCTGTCGACGAGGCGACTGTCTCGTCCAAAAATTTCGGTGCGCCCGCGTGTTGGCGATACCAGGCCGAGAATAATCTTGAGTGTGGTGCTCTTGCCGGAACCGTTTGGTCCAAGCAGTCCGTACACTTCGCCAGGTTCAATGCGCAGGCTGAGGTCCTTCACCGCGACAACGCCGCGAGTGGGATGAAACGGAACAGGAAAAATCTTCGTTAGCCCGTGAACGGCGACGGCCGGATTAGTCATGGCGAATCTCAAAGCCGCGCGCACTGACTGGTTCATTCAACTTATTCTCGGTTTGTTTGCGAATGAGCGAGTGAAGTTCGCTTTGAGCGAGCTGATCGAGAAAAGCGCGTACCTCTCCCTCATCGCCGGTAACCTGCAGTTCTACGCGACCATCAGGCAGGTTGCGCACCCAACCCGTCACGTCGAAGCCTTTTGCGATGTGGCGCACAGTGAAACGGAATCCGACGCCTTGCACGTGACCTTCGTAGAACACCTGAAGCGAGATCATGATCTGCTCCAAGATAGAACCGGGCATCGTCTATTTATACGAGTAGACCAGACAGAAACTGCCTTCCTGGTCCCCAACCGAATCGACCGATACAAAGTACTGGCCGCTGTTCTCCGGCGCGAAGCCGGCTGCTGCTTTGTCCCCTTCGCTGAAATTTTCCGTGGTCATTTGATTTCCGATTTCGTCATAAAGACTGACGGCAACTTTTTTCAGCGGTTCCGTCGTGCCCACAGAAAACCAATACTGATTTCCGGCATAAAGATTCACCGCGATCAGCGCATGATCGTGTGCCTTAAGCACGCCGCACGAATGTCCATCTCGAATCTTGAACCCATCATTTCCAAATGCCCCAGCAAGCTCGAGCGCGTCCTTGCGCGCGCTCACTTCAGCGTCTGTGTCTGCGCGGAGAACAACGCTCGCGCTTAGCGTTAAAATCAAAACCAAAGACGGCAGGCAATATTTCATTTAGGCGACTCCTTGCTCTCTATTTTTGTCATCAATTTGCCGACTGTCTCATTAAGTTCTTTGACGTCTTCCGCAGTCGGCGCCTTTCCTTCGGGAAACGAAACGAGTTTTTCAATTGCCGTCAGTTGACCGCTAATGTCCTTGACCAGCGGTTCCTGACGTAATTCAGGCGAAATCGCATTCACCTTTGACTGCATGAAGTGGACCAACACCGGCTCGCGCAGAACCTTTGCAGCGGACTCGTTATAGTTTTTCATAATCGCACCGGTGACCACCTGGGTTCCGCGGATCCACCCTCCAAGAGTAACAAGGATAACCAGGTCCTGGTCGGCATGCGATTGCATTGAGGATTTCACCTCGTTTTGCGTCGCTTCCAATTCCTCCTGGAGCGTGTCCCATTCATTGTGTTCGGCAAAGTCATTGATGCTGTTGCCGCGGGTAAGCAGTTGCTCGCTCACTCCCAGCGCCTTTCCAAGCTTCATAATGTCCGAGCCGATGTTCTTCACCTGCTGACCGTCCTTCGCTTCGACGGCGATGAATCCGTCAGCTATCAGACCGCCGAGGTTAAGGGCGATCTGCGCGCGATTGCCGTAGGTCGTAGGAATCGGAGCGCGGTATTGAGCTGACCAGTTTACTTTTCCTGCTTTCCCAAGCGCAGCGAACAGCTCACCGGGTGTAGGGACAGTAATCGAATCGCTCTTGGCAGCTTTTGCCATTTGATCCGACGACAGATGTTGCCCCTCTTCGGCTGCTACTGCGGAAATAGCAGCAACCAAGGCAAGCATGGACGAGGCAAGCAAACGAATCATCGCGAAGATTATGCGCGCCTTGACGAAATTGCCAATCGGAATCTCTCATGCCCCCAGCCGGTCCTCTTTATAGTAATCTGACCGACACGGATTTGCATCGTTAGCCAAAGCTGTTCTAGTCCGCGCAGGATTATGGCGAGCACTAGCATTAGCCACATTCACGCCCGCGAAATTTTGGATTCACGCGGCAATCCCACCATCGAAGCAGATGTTCGGGTCGAAAGTGGCGCGCTTGGACGAGCGGCGGTTCCCAGCGGGGCGAGCACAGGCGAACATGAAGCATTGGAATTGCGCGACGGCGATAAAAGCCGCTTCGGCGGAAAAAGCGTAAGAAAAGCGGTTGCAAATGTTAACGACAAAATCGCACCGATTCTGAAAGGGCTGGACGCACGAGACCAGGCGAACATCGATAAGAAACTGATCGAACTTGACGGTACGCCCACGAAAAGAAATCTCGGCGCCAACGCGACTTTGGCTGTTTCTCTGGCAGTCGCTCGTGCGGCCTCCGTGGCTGAAAACCTGCCGCTGTTCCGATATCTCGGCGGACCCGATGCACGGATTCTTCCAGTGCCAATGATGAACATCCTGAACGGCGGAGCGCATTCGGATGCGCCAATCGATTTTCAAGAATTCATGGTTATGCCCGGCGGCGCGCCGAGCTTCTCGGAAGCATTGCGTTACGGCACGGAAGTGTATCACGCGCTCAAATCAGTTTTAAAGGGGCGGCATCTTTCCACGGCCATTGGCGACGAAGGCGGATTTGCGCCGCAGCTCGATTCGGCTGAAGACGCGTTGGATTCGATTTCCGCAGCCGTCGAGAAGGCGGGTTACAAGCTGGGAGAACAGATCTTCATCGCGCTCGATCCAGCTGCTTCCGAGTTCTACGATACCGAAAAAAATCTCTACGTTTTCAAGAAATCGGGTGGCGCAGAAAAGACCGCTGAAGAGTTGGTCGATTACTATACCGATCTTTGCGCGCGATTTCCGATCGTTTCCATCGAAGACGGTTGTGCGGAGAACGATTGGGACGGCTGGAAAAAATTAACAGAGAAACTCGGCTCGAAGGTTCAACTGGTCGGCGACGATCTTTTTGTCACAAACGTGAAATTTCTTCAGAAAGGAATTGCCGAGCACGTGGCGAATTCCATTCTCGTTAAGCTAAATCAGATCGGCACGTTGACGGAGACGCTGGCAACCATCGACGTCGCAAAGAAAAATAATTACACAACGGTGATCAGTCATCGCTCGGGCGAAACTGAGGACACAACGATTGCCGACGTCGCGGTGGGGACGAACGCCGGCCAAATCAAGACGGGCGCGCCATGCCGGAGCGACCGTGTCGCGAAATACAATCAGCTGTTGCGGATCGAAGAAGAACTTGGTGACAAAGCCGTATACGGCGCTACAATCCGCTGAAGTGGAGCACGGTTACGCTGATTTCCGCGCGCGTCGCGAAGCCACCGTCTGGCAGCGACTTAATCGCATTCTCCTCGTCCTGCTGATCATCGCCATTTGGCTTGTTATCGTGAGCTTATTCGTGCCGCCGTACAAAAAATTGATGCAGAGCCGCACCGAGATCGACAACTTGCAGCAGCAAGTTAGCGAGCAACAGAATTTGTTGGCGCACCAAACCCGCGAGGTCACCCTGCTCAAGACAGATGTGAGCTACCTCGAAACGATCGCTCGCGATCGCCTTGATTTGATGAAAGAAGGCGAAACGATTTTTCGCCTCGAAACCGCGCATCCAAAGGCAAAGCCCGTGGGTCCAACCCGCAAGTAGGATTTCGCTCTGAGTAGTACACTCCAGCGGCCTGTGCTTTCCGGCATAACAACGCGCTCGCGCCATATCTTTGCGGTTCTCGGTCAGTTGAATTAGTCTTTGTTATGCCAACGGAAATCTCCATTCCAGATGCTGAGGATCTGAAGTCGCGCGTGCGCGAGTTGCGGAGGTTTCTTTGACGTCGAGCAGCTGCAGAAAAATCTAGCTGCAATTGAAGCGCGGATGGCTGCGCCTGATTTTTGGTCGAATCGGGAGCGGGCGCAGGTGGATGTCGAGGAAGTTTCGCGATTGCGTTCGTTGCTCAATCCTTTTCAACAACTGGAACGGGAGATCGAGGACTTCGGCGCGCTGCAAGAACTTGCTGCGGAAGAAAGCGATCCTGCGCATCGCGCGCAGGCGGAGAAAGAAGTGGCCATCGAACACGACCGTTTGGCTCACCGGCTGGATGAGTTCGAGCTGCGCCAGTTTTTGTCCGGAGAAAACGATCGCGCGAACGCGTTTGTGACCATTCATTCCGGCGCCGGCGGCACCGAATCGTGCGACTGGGCCGACATGTTGCTTCGCATGTACCAGCGCTGGATCGAGCGCAGCGGCTTCAAATCCGAAACCGTGGACATTCAGCAGGGCGAAGAAGTTGGAATCAAATCGGTGACTTTGCTCGTAACAGGCGAGTACGGCTACGGACATCTGCAAACCGAGCGCGGCGTGCACCGCCTTGTGCGTATCTCGCCATTTGACGCGAATAAACGGCGGCACACATCATTCGCGAGTGTCGATGTTGTGCCTGAAATTGCCGACACTGCGCCGATTGAAATTAATCCGGCCGATCTCGAGATCGGCACGTTTCGGAGCGGCGGAAAAGGCGGCCAAAACGTGAACAAGGTCGAGACTGCAGTGCGCATCTTGCACAAACCAAGTGGAATCGTCGTTGCTTGTCAGGCCGAGCGCAGCCAGGGACGGAATCGCGAACTGGCGATGAAAATGTTGAAAGCGAAACTTTATCAGCTCGAAGAAGACAAAAAAAGCGCAGAGATAGAGCGGCAATACGGCGAAAAAGGCGAGATTGCTTGGGGAAATCAAATTCGATCGTACGTGTTTCAGCCATATCAAATGGTGAAAGACCACCGCACCGGCGCGGAAACGAGCAACGTGCAAGCCGTGATGGATGGCGACATCGACAGCTTTATCCAGGCGAAATTGCGCGGACAGAAATCCGGCAAAGGCGAGGGAATCGACGAACTCTAGCGGCGCGTAGCGCAATGCCAAATTGGCGTTTGCTGTCATCCGGCTGAAGCGAACTGCAACACCGATGACGGGTTACTCAGGTAGCCGACGCTTTATCGAAGATCGCGCAGAATCCGTCCTTGTAATAACGGAGCCGCCATCCGTTCTGTTCGGCGAACGACGCAATCTTGGCTTCGCGCTTCGTGCCGTTATGCGGCCAAACACGCGTGATCTCAGGTTCGTAAACTGCGCAATGGTTTGCGATCTCTAGTTCCTTAGCAATTTGGCTCGCGAGTATCTTCATAACCTCAATAAGAATCGTTCTCGATTTGATTCGGAACACCTAACGATCGCGGATGTGCCGCTTCCGTTCATGATATTACATCAACCTCCGACGGAGAATTGAAGCCGGTCGTTGCGGCGAGTGCCAGCGTTTGCACAAACGCCGCTACACTGTCTGCAGCTTCAAGCGGAAACGTACGTCGAACTCGCCGCCGTTGTGCGCGCGGCAACACGCCAGACATGCGACTGTGCGTTTGATCTTGCGTACGCGAGGGAAATCGCGCCGGCAGTTCGGGCAACAGTAGATGAAACGCGGCGCATAACGCTTCGCCGGAAACGGCAGCGTGTGGCAGCGCTTCTCGTCTGCGATCCCCAAGTCGCGACAAGCCTGCTGCCACTCGGGTCCATGCGCTGAAATCCGTCGCCGACTTTTTTGTCGAAATTGCGCGACGATGTGAGCGAGTTCGTGGCGCAGCGTGCGGTCGATCTCCGGGGGATGCTCAAGCAGCCGCGGGTTTAGCGAAATCAGTTTCTGCCGATAATCCGCGCGTCCTGCGGCGGTCCTGAGACGGGAATTCCATTCAACACGAACTTCTGTAGCGATTCGTTCTGCGCCTAACGAACACAACAACTCGCGCGCTTGTGTTTCAAGATCGACAGCGCGCCCATGGAACTGTAAGGCAACCGCTTCGGTTGCCATCATGCGACATGGCAGGCGGAGCGCCTGCCCTACAACCGGATCGCGTCTCTCGACGATACGTGTGGCGAATCGTTCGAACGCGAACTCTAGCTGCCTAGGCGAGGGCATATTCGCGCGCGTCTTTGGTCCGCTTCGCGATTTGCTCGAGTGCATCAATTGCGCCGTCGATTTCTTCCGCGGTCGTCCGTCTGCCAAGCGAAAAACGAATGGCCGATCTGGCGCTTTCCATTGGCAACCCCATCGCGAGCAACACATGCGACGCCCTTACCGAGCCAACCATGCAAGCCGAACCGCTCGACGCGCAAATGCCTTCCAAATCCAGAGCCATCAACATCGTTTCCGAATCAACCCCGATAAAACTTACGTTGAGCGTGTTCGCGAGC
>DASXYB010000118.1:0-2606 GCA_036502745.1 Candidatus Udaeobacter sp. | reverse complement strand
TGATGCAGGCGCTGCAGGTGCGAGAGGAGAAGTAATTAGAGATTCCTCGACTTCGCTCGGAATGACAGGGGTTCGCTGGACATGACAAGACAAACAAAACCGGCGCGCCTTCGTGAGCTTATCGCGAAGGGCGCGATCATGTTGCCCGGTGTACCCAACGCGGGAATGGCGCGACAGGTGGAACGTGTCGGATTTGACGCCGTGTACGTGAGCGGCGCAGGAATGGCGAATTCGACAGCTGGGGTTCCCGATATCGGTCTCCTGACGTTAACAGAAGTGGCGCAGCTGGCCGGCTACATCGCGAACGCGGTGAAGATCCCCGCAGTGGTGGACGCAGATACCGGATTTGGAGGTTCAGAAAATGTTGCGCGCACAATTCGCGAGCTCGAAGCAGCAGGTCTGGCTGGGTGTCACATTGAAGACCAGCAATTTCCGAAGCGCTGCGGACATCTTTCCGGAAAATCGCTGGTCGATGTTGAGGAAATGACTGGAAAAATCAAAGCGGCGGTAGCTGCGCGACGCGATCCCGATTTTATAATCATCGCGCGGACGGACGCACGCGCTGTCGAAAATTTTGATCGGACAGTTGATCGGGCGCAGCGTTATATCGAAGCGGGTGCCGACGCAATCTTCCCGGAAGCATTACAAAGCGCCGAGGAGTTCCGGAGTTTTGCGAATGCGATCGACGTGCCGCTGTTGGCAAACATGACAGAGTTTGGGAAAAGCCCGCTGCTTTCGTTTACAGAATTGGCCGAATTCGGCTATCGCTTGGTGATTTTTCCACAGAGCGCCTTCCGCGCGTCGATGAAAGCGAGCCAGAAGCTTTTGCGTGATCTTAAAGGAAGCGGGACGCAGAAGGAATGGCTCGATGAAATGCAGACCCGTGAGGAACTCTACAAACTGCTCGACTACGATCCGACTGCAGAGAGATGGCTGGGCTAGAGCGACTGACGATTTGTCGGCACGCGTATCGTAGTTACAATCAGCGAACAACATGGTTACTGAAACAAAACCACAATACAGCCCGGGACTGGCCGGGGTAATCGCCGGTGAGACGGCGATCTGCTGGGTCGATCCCTCTGCCGGGTTAATGTATCGGGGCTACGACATTCACGGCATGGCTGAAAAGGCCACTTTCGAAGAGGTCGCTTATCTGCTGCTCAATGGAGAGTTGCCGAATGCGAAGCAACTGAAGGAATTCACGCAACAAATCGCCAGCCAACGCGGCTTACCCGGGCCGGTCACGGAAATGCTGCGACTTCTCCCAAGCGACACGCATCCAATGGACATGCTGCGCACGGGCGTTTCGATGTTAAGCGCATTCGATAAAGATCTGAACGATCATTCGCATGACGCGAACATCCGCAAAGCAATCCGGCTCATCGCGCGCGTCTCCACTTTGATCACCGATGGCTGGCGCACCTCGCACGGTGAACAGCCATTTCCCGAGAAACCGGAGCTGACACTGGCGGCAAATTTCTTCTACAAATTCAACGGTAAAATTCCCGAGCAATGGCAAACGCGGATGCTCGATACGATTTTCAATCTGTACGCCGATCACGAATTCAACGCATCCACATTTGCAGCGCGCGTAACGTCGTCGACGCTGGCCGACATGTATGCTGCGGTTACATCCGCAGTTGCGACTCTCAAGGGACCGTTGCACGGCGGCGCCAACGAGGAGTCGATGAAGATGCTTGAGGAAATCGGGACGCCTGATCGCGCCGAAGCATGGTTAATGAAAAAGCTCGGCACGAAAGGCAAGATCATGGGGTTCGGCCATCGCGTTTACAAAAAAGGTGATTCCCGCGTGCCGGCGATGCGCGAGATTGCGCGCGACCTCGGCAAACGAACGGGGAAAGAGAATTGGGTGCCGATTTGCGAGACGCTCGAACAAGTGATGGAACGGGAGAAACAATTGTGCGCCAACGTCGATCTTTACGCCGCGCCTGTGTTTTGGCTTTTGGGATTTCCTCCCGGGTTGAATACGCCTCTTTTCGCTGCATCGCGCGTAGCAGGCTGGTGCGCTCATGTGATCGAACAACACGATAATAACCGCCTCATTCGGCCGCGGTCGCTCTACGTAGGGCCAGAGTTGCGGCCGTATCCCGGATCGCCAGGAGCGTGAGCTCAAGCAATTCTAGGGCGTCTGTGTCAGACGCCGTTGCATACTCGGATGGCGTTTCACAGAAACGCCCTACAATGTGAAAGAAGAACAATCACTTCAGGAAAAATACGCACCGCGAAATATGTGCTTCGGCTGCGGGGCGGCAAACCCGGACGGGCTGCACATTCGTAGTTTCCTCAAGAACTCCGATGAATCGGAAGCAGGCGGCGAAGTCGTCGCTGAGTGGAAACCGGAGAAAAAATACGAGGCGTTCGATGGAATTCTGAATGGCGGGATCATCGGCACGTTGCTCGATTGTCATTGCAACTGGACGGCAGCATATCACCTGATGAAACGCGCCGGCGAAAATCGCCCGCCGTGCACGGTCACCGCTGAATACGCCATCAAACTACTGCGACCGACCCCCACAAACGACTCGGTGTTTCTTTCTGCGAGGGTTGTCGACATCACTGATGACCGTGCGACGATCGAAGGCACA
>DASXYB010000117.1:0-9196 GCA_036502745.1 Candidatus Udaeobacter sp. | reverse complement strand
CCGGCTGACCGGCGCCCGAACCGTTCTCGAGCTCGGCATGTTCACTGGATACAGCACTCTCATGATGGCCGAAGCCTTGCCAGATGATGGTCGCCTGATCACCTGTGAAATCGATCCGAAAGCCGAGGCGATCGCACGGCGGTACTTCGCTGAGAGTTCTCACGGACACAAAATTTCCATCCGAATGGGACCTGCGTTGGACACAATCAAAACGCTTACCAGCCCGCTGGATTTCGTATTTATCGACGCCGACAAGCCTAACTACTCAAGCTACTACGAAGGGTGCCTGCCCTTACTCAAACCGGGCGGCTTGATCGTGGCCGACAATGTTCTGTGGAGCGGCAAAGTCATCGACCCACAAGATGACGACACTCGTGCCATCATTGCCTTTAATGATTTGGTTCAATCTGATTCTCGCGTTGAGAATGTTTGTTTAACAGTACGCGATGGAATCATGCTCGCCTGGAAACGGAAATGATTCTCGCTTGGAAACGTTCAATCAATGCACCGCGTAACCCCCAATCGCTTCAGCAGAACAAGTCGTAAATTGGCGTGACGGCGCGTTGAACATTTCCGCCCCGATTGCGTGAACAGGTTATTCGCAACGCAGGGCCACAACTGGATCGACATTCATGTGCGGCGCGAAGCCATCCAGCATGCCACCAAAGAAATCAGGGCAAGCAACAGACTAACGATAGCGAAGCTGAAAGGATCGTACTCGCTAATCCCATACATTTGGCTCGCTACCAGTCTTGCCAGAAGAAGCGCAATCGGCAGACCGGCGGCAACGCCGGCTCCCAGTAGCAGCGCGCCTTCTTTGAAAATCATGCCTAAAATGCAGCCGCGCGTAGCGCCGAGCGCAAGGCGAACGCCGATCTCGCGCGTTCGTTGCTGAATTCCGTAGGAGATGACCGCATGCAACCCCGCTGCGGCAAGAAAAAGCGCTGCTCCGGCGAACGATCCGATAAGTAGTAAACTGAACCGGCGCGATGCCAATGCTGCAGCCAGCACTTCGATCATTGGCCGAACGCTTCCCACTGCAACACTTGGATCGACATGTCTCGGATCGCACGCCAGTGCAGGTCTTCTGGCATGATGATGTAATAACCCTGAATCGTTTTCATGGCGTGGAGGCGCTCGCCGCGCGACGAGCGCCTTCAACGTTCGGCATTGACTCAAACGCCGCTACTACCTTTGCCTGCCAACGAACCTCCGCCAACTGAGTTGATGCCATGTATCGTAAGTCGCTTACGATGCATGCTATCAGGCGCACTTCGCGTCGGCGCTTACACTCCACTATTGTGCGACGATACCTTGCGCACCGAACGGCAGTCCCCCGGCGGTATCAACTGGTGTAAGGGTGCCGTTGTTTTCTATTTGGAAACTGGCCACAGATTGACCACCATCGGTCTGCACAAACAATATCTGACCGTTCACACTCAGAGCCATATCTCTCGGCGCACCAGTCGGTCCTAGATTCGCTGCGACAGCGTTACTAAGCGTCAGCATGCCGCTGCCATCGATGTTATAAGTGGAAATCGTGCCACTGGCGGTGTTCGACACAATAGCTTGCGTTCCGTTGTTAGGGATGACCACCCAGCAAGAGGCGGTCTGATTGTTATGCAGTGAACCAGTAACCACGCTTAGGACGCCAGCCGGATCGCTGCTGTAGGAAGAAGCTGCCGCCTGACCGGGCATCAGGGCAAAAGCCTCTGACACCACGAGAAAATTGCTACCGTTAAAGCTGAACCCAAACGGTGTCATTCCGCTGGAAGGGTTGTCGATAGGTGTGCTCGGCAATCCATTTTGGTCGACAACGTAGGTATCAAGACGATTTCCAAGTTTTTCCGTTACAACAAGCAGCGTGCCGTCACTGTTGAAGCTTACTTCCGCAGGATCAGCACCCGTACCGCCAATCAGCGGCCGAGTTGATCCCGCCAAAGGTGTTAATGTTCCATCATTTCCGACGGTAAATCCGGTTATATTGGGGGTACCGCCTTCATTGAGCACATACAGCAGATTTTCGTAAACGGTCAGGCTGATTGGACGAACTCCTCCCGAATCAACGACGTCAACCAGATGCAAACTGCTTCTATCTACCCGCAAAACAGAAATCTCATTACTTCCAGCGTTGACCGCGAATAGAAATTGATTGCCGGGCCCAGAGACTAACGCGCCCTGAGAAGCCAGCGGGTCGACGGGGGGATCAGGCGGTATTGCCACCGGATCTCCTGCACCACCTGTGGAAAATTGGCCTGCCGCAGTTAGATGGCCATCAGTAGTGCGACTGAACACGGCGACTGCGTTCTGCACCTGATTTGTCAACACATACACCGCACCAGCGTGCAAGTTTAGCGGGTGGGGTCGGGGCCGCGGTGTCGGTGTTGTGCGTTGAGCTGTTACGCTGCCGAGCGAGAAGACCGCAGCGCCAATCACTAAAAGTAGGAATTTTGTTTTCATATTGTTATTAGAGCGAGCAACGCTAGCGGTTATTCCATTGGATGGCGCAATTCTTTCACCGAAGCGCTGGATTGAGTTCAGGAAAACAATTGCTGGCGCCCGCTTGCTTGGGGAGTAAGAGATTGTCCTATGCGTTAGAAACAAAAACGCTGAGGCAAAGGTCGGGATGGAATCTGACGATTAACATGAAATAACTCGGGAGTCACATCCTGGCTCCGAAGTTCCTACCGCGCATCAGCGTTGTTTCTAGCTGCAAGAATAGTCTTGGAAGAAGTCGTAGACTCAGGCATGCGGCAGGTAACGCCGCGCTGCTGCGGGCCCATCATGCACAGCGATCATGCAAACATAATGCTGATCGGCCCAAGTGGCGGTCGTCCACTGCTCTTGGCTCGCGAGCACCGGCGGCTTTCCAGGCTTGAGTGCCGGCAGCGCAGCTCGGTCAACTATCAATAAGTGCGCAACAGTTTGTCCATGACAAAAGCAGATCAGGGTGACCGGATAGCCACGGAAGGAAAGGACCCGACACCCCATTGTCTCAACCGAAGCGATGCCCGGCGGAATCTCGGCCAGCGGGGCCTTGCGTTGTACAATCCATTGCTTGATCGGTCCTATTTCGAGACTCTCCATTTCGAGCGGCGGCGCAAGCTTTACAAAGCTCATCATCTCCTGCTCGTAATCGCTGACCGAGCCGGAGTGTCCACCTGAGGCGCGCGACGCGCCGATAATCTGTGCCAGAAGGAGCAACACTGCCGCTGCTCCCGTTGCCAGAAGAGCAGCGACCCAGCGCGACTTCGTACTAGTGTGTGACCTTATGTTCGCCAGGATCCGGGTTTTCAGACCAAACGGCACAGGAATCGATTTAAGGTGACCTGCGATTGCGCGATCAAACTCCCGCTCTTCGGCAAACCACTGCGCCAGTTCTGCGTCCCGTTCTGTCTCTTCCAAGGCCTCCGCAAAATAGGATTCGAGTCGGTCTCGATCACTCGAGCGATACGCTGCAAGGATTTTTTTTGCTTCCTCTTTCGTCATGCGACTTCTCGCCTTGTAACGTTTTGGGATGCACCATCCGCGAGTTGCTCGCGCAATTGAGCTTTACCCCGCGAAATCCGCGACATCACCGTGCCTATCGGAACGTCGAGAATCTCGGCGATTTCCTTGTAGGAGTGTTCTTGCAAATAGAATAGCGATAAGGGCGCCCGGTAAGTTTCCTCTAATTCAAGAAGGGCATGAACGACCGCGTCGCCATCCAGACTATTGGCGACCACGGGCGGGCATTCCACATCCGGCAGTTGATCTTCCCTGCCGGACTCCCGGCCACGTCTCCGCTCACCGCGCAGAAATTCGCGATACAGCGAAGTAAACAGCCAAGCCTTGACCTTGGATTGTTCGCGCAACTGATGACCTTTCGAAGCCCAGAGCAGAAAAGTCTGCTGTGTCAGGTCGGCTGCATCGCACGGTTCGCGGCTCAGTGATAAGGCAAAGCGATAGAGTGGCATGTAAAAAACCTCGACTAATTGTTCGAACTCCAGAGCCGCCACACTTTTATTTCGAAATTCAGAGTAGCTGCACTTGTATGTAATTGTATGGCAAGGGAATTGGCGCCACTTCGCGGAGAAGTCGTCCAAGAGCGACTACCCTCGAGTGTATGAGACGGAACCCCTAGGATTATTCCCGCTCCCATCAGCTTTGCAGCGGGCATCCGGCTTAAAGACAAAGCCGCAAGCCTCTCAGGACGACCTATGGGGCGCCGCGGAGCACCAATGTGCTGATCGGTTTGGTTAGATCGTCGGGATAGAAATCCCACCGCTCTCCTTAGCCCGGGTTTGTCTCCTGGTAACCGACCGCCCAGACATCGGCGCTGGAGAGAGCCGCAACATCCTTAACATAACTATTAGATCGGAGGCGTGCTAACTGATTTCCAGCGCGCGCCATCCCATCGATACACAAGTGGAAAGCCTTCTCGTTTGATCGGCTCGCCCACCGCCAAAGCCCCGATTGAGCGGAACCGGCATTGCCTGGAGCGAGGTATCCAACAACAAGTGGCTTTTAGTTACACGAACCGGCCCTCGGACGAGCGAGTTTAGCGCACAACTGGGCTCACGCGATTACGTTGAGCAGACGGTCACGATACCAGCTAATGGACGTCTAACTTACTGGATTTACATAACGAGTACCGACAGTACTAGCCAAGCCAATGACTTCCTGATAGTCGCGTTGTACCACGCGAATGGCCAACTCCTGCGCGTGCTACGGACGAGAGGTAACACTGGTCCAAGAAATCGCTGATCCGCGAAGTCATCAATGTGGGCCGCTTGCCAGGACGCACTGCCAGCCTGCGTTTATCGGCAACCACCAACGCGTCGCTACCGACCTACTTCTATGTAGACGACATCACGCTCAAATAACGCTGCTATTCATTCGCTCCAAGGCGCAAAGACCGGATTCGCTTGAAGTTTGATCGGACAAACACTCTTTACTTTTGACGTTTGGCGACTCTCCTTTTGCTCACATGCTCGATGAGTCTTTATTTCGATCCCTCGCGTAATTTTTCGCTTCGCTCTTTTTCGGGTCTTTGGTCACATCGCGATTGAACCCGAATCGCATTCGGATGTCCTGCCACGCGAGCCGCACGTCGGCAAGAAAATGACCAGGCGGTTTGCATCGGCCGTCAAAAAAAGAAAAGGGAATTAGTTGGCCCCCTGCGCCCTCTCACTGGAAGTACAGCGACTGGCGTATTTCAACACACGTATGCTAGCTGCGGCAGGCGATAGCTTGCATAACTATCAACGCTATGAACAATTTCAAATGGATGTTGCTCGCAACGGTGCTGATCGGTCTCATACTTGCCGGTTTAGCCGCGGAGAACCCTGCTTGCAAAAAATCCGCGACACCCGAAACGACGAGTTACATGGCTGTTATCGATCTGGAGAGCTTTTCTGCGATGCGCAACCGCATGAGCGAGGGAAAGCCGGGATAATGAAGAAGCAGAGTAGTCTTCTCGCCGAGCGGTATGACTTAAGTAAAAAGTGATAATCCATTTCTTCTATCTAGCTAAGAGAAACGAAAGGCAATATGAAAACCAAAGTTCAATTAATAATCATGTTGGTCGGCTGTCTCAGCGCCTCAGCCGCGAATGAAGTTTTCGCAGGCCCCGAGCTTGCTTGGTCGATCGTACCGTCGCCGCAAAAAGCCGGAGTCAAACTCTATGGCATCTCAGCGTCCTCGCTCACGCAGGCGTGGGCCGTCGGCGATATCTACAGCCCGCTAACTCCAATCGTTTATCGCTGGAACGGCACTGGTTGGAGGCAAGTGAGTCCGGGTGCCATTCGCGATACCTCTCTTCGCGATGTCGCTGCAATTTCGGACAACGACGTTTGGGCGGTCGGCTATCAGGAAGACGGCGAAGGCGACCTTACTGTGACGCTACATTGGGATGGTATACTGTGGACCCGCGTATCAAGTCCCAACCCTTCGAGCGAGAATTACCTCAACGGAGTTGCGGCTGTGGCGGCAAACGACGTTTGGGCGGTTGGTTATAAGGAAACCGACACTGTGTATGGTGCGCTGATCCTGCACTGGGACGGGAGCGCGTGGACGGAGTCGCCAATCCGCGGAGGTGGTTACCGCGTGCTTACCGACGTCGCGGCATTAGGGGCCAACGATGTTTGGGCGATTGGCTACAAATTTTCATTCAATAACGGCTATCAGGGGCTGGCCATGCATTGGAACGGCGGTCGCTGGTCGGAGGTAGCGATGCCGGTAACTGGCGATAGTTATACATTGCTCAACGGAATCACAGCTGTATCGCCTTCCGATGTGTGGGCCGTAGGTAACGGCGGAGTTAACCCGATCAAGGCTTTGACTGCTCATTGGGACGGAATCGCGTGGACCTATCTACCTAATCCTCCGATCCAGTCGGATTATGCTTTTTTAAAAAATGTGACCGCTCTCGGGAGCAATGACGTCTGGGCTGCGGGCTATTTCACCGACCCTGCCGGGATCGATCATAACCTGGTGGAGCATTGGGACGGAGTTGCCTGGACTAAGATAGATGTCCCCGAGACGCGTAAGGCGCACAACGATCTCTGGGGAATCGCACCTGACAGCGCCGGTGGAGTGTGGGCAGTCGGCAGTTTTTTGACGACCGATTTTTCACGGCCGCTTACCAGCTTGGTGCTGCACGGATCTCACTAGGGCTGATGGCCACAGCCCCAGCTCGGCGATTACTTCGATCAGCTTCCCCTCGGGAATCCACGCACGAGCAGAAACATCGTTGCTCGAAGCAGCATTCCCGTATGACCGTGTTGCGCTGCCGACATATCGTCCTGAATCGGAAGCTGACGGAACGATGAGAAGAAGGACGCCGTGGCTTTCCTCCGTAGCTTTGTAAACCTTTACAGGATTTCCTGGTGGCAAGTTGACGGAGTTTCTGTCAATGCAATATGAGACTCTCGGCATGAAGAACAAACCTGATCCGAACGATCCGAGTGCGAGCGAAACCATGGCAGCTCGAATTGAAATCGAGGAATTGGGAGATCCCGCTCACCAAAAGAAAATAACCGATGCAGTCGAAGGGTTGGACGGCGTAATCGAAACCAAAATAGAAAAGGGCGCGTTGCACGTCTCTTACGATCCGTTGGCAACGACTGAAAAGAAAATTGAGCAGGCTGTCCGCTCGACCGGGACGACCATCAAGGCTGCGGCCACAGACACGGAAGACGCGCATCCAGACCTTCCGAGGCCGAACGTCCAGCAATCTCCCGTCCAAAATGCGGACCAAGCAGAGCACTCCTGATCCCTCGTGATCTCTCTGGCGTTCAGTCTTCCGAAGGTCGCTTGACCTTCGCGGTAAGCCTAATTTTTCGGGGTTCGATGCGACATTGTCGAACCGACATCTATGCGGCCTGCGATTTCTTAAACGATGTCCAGCGAATCGGACGAGCCGGTTGCATCTGGCGCCGCCGAAACAAATGAACTTGCGATTATCGGTCATCTCGAGACGCGCAGAAAATTCATTAAGCAGGTCGCTGGGACCAGCGCTGCCGTCGCCATTGGACCGCGCCTTGTCGGTTCCGCTTCGCTCGATCAAGTCGACCCGATGACTACACCCGCGGCAATGAGCGATTTACTCAAAGTGAATCTGAAGATCAACGGCAAAAGTCGTACGGTTGATGTCGATCCACGGATGACATTGCTCGACGCATTGCGGGAAGAACTGCAACTGACCGGTTCGAAAAAAGGGTGCGATCATGGCCAGTGCGGCGCATGCACCGTGTTAGTTAATGGGCGGCGAATCAACTCCTGTCTCACTCTCGCAGTGATGCACGAAGGCGACGAAATCACAACGATCGAAGGACTCGCGATTGGTGATGAACTGCATCCGGTGCAAGCGGCGTTTCTAGAGCATGACGGATTTCAATGCGGCTATTGCACGCCTGGCCAAATTTGTTCGGCGGTCGCGCTGTTACGCGAAGGTCATGCGAACACCGACGAAGAAATTCGCGAATGGATGAGCGGGAACATCTGTCGTTGCGGCGCGTACCCGAACATTCTGGCGGCGATCAAACAAGCGAAGACGAAGGGTCGCGCATGAATCCGTTTACTTATTCGCGCGCGGAGAATGCAGACCAGTATGTCACAGCCGAGTCCAAAAAATCCCTAAACAAAAACGAGCGCGCTTTGAGCCACATCGCTGCATCGGGCTAACGAACATGCCTGCAACTTCTTCTCCCATTGGCCAGTCGATTGCACGCGTTGACGGCCGTCTCAAGGTCACCGGTACCGCGAAGTACGCCGCCGAATTCGCGCGTCCGAAACTTAGTTATGGCGCGTTGATTCAAAGCACAATCGCCAACGGCCGCGTCGTAAAGATTGATCTGTCGGCTGCGCAGGCAGCGCCGGGCGTCGTCGGAATTCTGACACGTGACAACGCGCCACATTTCAAGGCATATCCGGATGGCCTGCGCAAACCGGGTGCCCCCGGCGAGAACCGTGTGCCGTTGCAGGACGATGAGATTTACCACGACGGGCAACATCTGGGGGTCGTAGTCGCCCAGTCCTTTGAACAAGCCACCTACGCGGCGTCGCTAGTCCAAGTGACTTACCAGAGCCAACCACCGGTGGTGACGCTCTACGAGGAACGCGCGCAAAAGAACGCCACCGCGCCGGAGAAGTTCGCAGGCCGCGACGAGTTGCAGCACAAACGGGGCTACGTTGACTCAGCCTTAGCGACTGCAGCGCACAAAACCGAATTCGTCTATTCGACGCCAATCGAGAATCACAACCCGATCGAGACATATTCAACTACTTGCGAATGGGAAGCGGCAGACCGTTTGCTCATTCACGAATGCACGCGCGGCATTAAACAACTGCAACGAGTCGTCGCCAACGCGTTCGGTTTGCCGCAGGAAAATGTGCAGATCGTCTGTCCTTTTGTTGGCGGCGCGTTAGGGTCGAAGGGATTCCAATGGAGTCACACGTTGGTCGCCGCTGCGGCGGCAAAGCTGGTGCAGCGAGCGGTGAAACTGACTCTCACCCGTCCGCAAATGTTCGATTCCGCCGGCCAACGCGCGCGGACGGAGCAAGACATTTCGGTCGGCGCGGATAAAGACGGAAAGCTGGTGGCGTTGCGTCATGCGACAACAACGCACACTTCACCTACTCACGATTATGCCGAACCGTGCGGCAATATGTCCCGGATGCTGTATTCGTGTCCGAATGTCGAGGTTTCGCACCA
>DASXYB010000116.1:0-3546 GCA_036502745.1 Candidatus Udaeobacter sp. | reverse complement strand
CAGCAGCAGCGGTGTGCCAACGTACAACACCAAGTCCCGCCAGGAACTCAATATCCACACCTTGCGCCTGGCAGCAGTCGCCGGCTCAGATGGAACAGTTTGCAGACGTGAAAACCCTTGCAGCTGCTGCATGAAATTCGGAGCCCATTCTTCCCTAAAACTTCCGTAAAATCAATCCGCTTTGTGGCCTCAGCCGCTACCAAGGTGGGCCGCGCGTGCGCGCGAGGGGGCGCTCAGGCGCGAATGCTAAGTGACATGCCGAATGCTGCCCGGACACAAAAAGCGAAGCGAAACGAGCAGGAGCGCGATTTTTTTTGCGGCGTCAGAGATGCATTCCGATCTTTTGCGCAGCGTTCTTCCAGTGTGCTTGGCAGCGCATGGGCGTTTTGCGGCGCTGTTCTTATTATTCTCCTTTGGCTTGTCACCGGACCAACGTTTCATTTCTCGGACACGTGGCAACTAATCATCAACACCGCCACGACAGTGGTCACCTTCCTCATGGTGTTTCTGATTCAGAACACGCAGAACCGCGACGCCAAAGCGATGCACCTTAAATTGGACGAACTAATTCGCGCCGTGGAAGGCGCGCGCAACCAACTTGTCGATTTAGAAAACCTCTCCGACGACGAGCTCAAGAAACTGGAGGAACAGTTTCAACGATTGCGGAAACAAGCTGAAAAAACTCGAACGCGTTCTGGTAACGGCCACGGCGCGAAGTTGCGCTAAAATCAAACCGGCACTATTCAGGCCGCTCTATCGCCGCGGATTGCAAAGTTACGCCCTTCGCATCTAATCTCTCGCGCATGACATCAGTGTGGGAGCTCGCCAACCCCCAGTTGCGTGAGCTTGCCGTTTACGAAGCCGGGAAACCGATCGAGGAAACCGCGCGCGAACTAGGCGTTGATCCAAGCACAATCATCAAGCTGGCGTCGAACGAAAATCCGCTCGGCCCTTCTGCCAAGGCGCTGCAAGCCATGCGCGCCGCGCTCGAGAAGGTGCATCTTTATCCTGACGGAAGCGGATTTTACCTACGCAAAGCGATCGCAGCGAAACTTAGCGTACCGCCTGAGAACATAATTCTCGGCAATGGATCAAACGAAGTGATCGAATTCCTAGGTCACGCGTTTCTCAATCCCGGTGATGACGTAATTACCTGCCAGTACGCTTTCATCGTCTATAAACTACTCGCGACCGCTTTCGGCGTCTGCACGATTGAAACACCCAGTCCGGATTACAAGCACAATCTCGATGCAACACTGGAGGCGATCACCGCGAAAACCCGGATCATTTTCATTCCAAATCCTAACAATCCGACAGGCACACTGATCTCGCAGCCCGCGATCGACAGTTTCATGTCAAGAGTGCCGGACAGCATTGTTGTCGTGTTTGATGAGGCATATTTCGAATTCCTCGACGATGCGCCCGACACGCTTCGGTTTATTCGCGACGGGCGAAATGTCGTTGTGCTCCGAACGTTCTCGAAAATTCATGGTCTTGCCGGACTCCGCATCGGATACGCCATCGCACCGTCTGAGATGACCGAGGTGCTTCACAAGACGAGGCAGCCATTCAATGTGAACAGCATTGCACACGCCGGCGCGATCGCCGCGCTTCATGATGAAGCGCACCTGCGGGAAACCAAACGGGTTATAGACGAAGGTCGCGCTTATTTACAGGAACAACTTGCCGAAATGCAGATTCCGTTTGTGCCAGCCGCTGCAAATTTCGTAATGGTAAACGTCGCTGACGGTTGTGCGGTGTTTCGGAAGCTGCTGGATCGGAAAATCATTGTTCGCCCGCTCAAAGGCTATGGTCTTTCTGAATGGGTGCGCATTTCCGTCGGCACCATGCAGGAAAATAGGCAGTTAATAGCGGCACTGCGGGACATTGTGCGTTCGCAATAGAACGGAGCGAAATCTCCGCAGTATTTGGCAACCGAGGCGGTTGCCCTACAATTCGATTCCAAACGTATGACCGCTTTGGACACCGTCGCTGCTATCTCGACCCCGCCTGGTGAAGGCGCCATTGCGCTCGTACGGATTTCCGGAACGAATGCTATTCAAATAGCAGACAAAATTTTCCGCGGGAAAGAACGACCGTCGGAATTCGCGTCACACGTTCAGCATCTCGGCGAGATTTCCAGTGCAGAAGATCAGTTGATCGATCAAGTCGTCCTTTCAGTACACCGTGCACCGGCTAGTTACACCGGCGAAGATCTGGTGGAAATCAGTTGTCACGGTGGCACCCTCGTTTCCGCGAAAGTTCTCGAAGCATGTCTGCGCGGAGGAGCCGCAGCAGCGCATCCTGGCGAATTCACTGAGCGCGCGTTTCTCAACGGAAAAATGGATCTCACTCAGGCCGAGGCGGTGATTGATTTAATCCGTGCCCGAACCGATCTGGCGCTGCGTTCAGCCTCTGAACAACTCGAAGGCAAACTTGGCGATGAAATCAGGAGAATTCGCGATGAATTGATCGCGCTGCTGGCGCACATCAACGCGTCGATTGATTTTCCGGAGGAAGGTATTGAGCCCGACGAAGACGAAGCGCTCTCCGCCCGGCTTGATTCTGTGCGAGGTGAAATTGCCGTGTTGCTCGCGACCGCCGGTCACGGTCGTGTGCTGCGCGAAGGCGTGCGCGTGGTGATTTACGGTGCGACAAACGCCGGCAAATCGAGTTTGCTCAATCGCCTGCTCGGCTACGATCGCGTGATCGTCAGCGACACACCCGGCACGACGCGTGATACGATCGAGGAAACGATCAATTTGGAAGGTGTGCCGATCCGATTCCTCGACACCGCGGGGTTGCGCACTTCGGGCAATGAACTGGAGCTTGCGGGAATCGAGCGCACACAAAAATCGCTGCAGCTAGCTGATCTGCGGTTGCACATCGCTGATCGCAATTCGCCGAAGCCCCCACATCTCAACGGAGGGATGAGCGACTCGAACGAAATTGTTGTGTTGAATAAGAGCGATTTGCCCGAGCACAAGGACTGGAAAGATTTTCCGGCGTTACGCATTTCTTGCGTGACAGAAGACGGACTGCCGGAACTGAGAGAGGAAATTTTGGCGCGTATTCGCCATCAGAATCTGAGACCAGAGAGCGCGATCGCGATTAATACTCGTCATCGCGATTGTCTTCGCCGCGCTTTGGAATCGTGCGATCGCGCCCGCACCGCGCTGGGGGAGAGATTGTCCGGTGAATACGTTGCGGTTGATCTTGATCAAGCGCTGCGCGCAGTCGGCGAAATCATTGGCATCGTCCATGTGGAACAGATTCTCGACTCCGTGTTCAGTCAATTTTGCATCGGAAAATGACTGCGCGTGCGCCGAGCGACCATATGATCCAATGCGGAACAGAATCTCATTGACACCGGATTTTCATCCGGTGATCACTCGATCACGTGAGTGGAAGCCGTTTAAACGGCTTCTTCCGTATGGTTGTGCAGGCACCCGGCTGAAGCCGGGTGTGAACGAGAAATGAAGCGCGCCCGCGGAACGTACGAACGATTCGTTAGGCCGCTGCTGTTTTCTTTGGATGCTGAGATCG
>DASXYB010000115.1:0-1695 GCA_036502745.1 Candidatus Udaeobacter sp. | reverse complement strand
ACAACTCGATGTTGGCATTGGCGGCCCGCCATCTGTCACGCTGATCGCGGGCTTGCCGGCCGTGGATGAATTCCCGATTGCTGTTTGGGAACGGTTGCGCGAGCAGGTTTTGGCAAAAAAAGGAGCGCACCTGTTGCGTTATGCCTCGAGCCGTGGCGACATCGAATTACGGAAGGCAATAGCTGCTTACCTGTGCGACTTCCGAGGCGCTAATTGTCATGCCGACCAAGTGGTAGTCGTAGGCGGCATGCAGCAAGCGATGCTGGCGTGCGCACTGGCGTTAATCAATGAGGGTGAAATGGCATGGATCGAAGATCCCGTTTTTCTTCAGGCACGTAATGTTTTGGCTTTTGTCGGGGCCAAAATAGTCGCGCGCCCGATCGATCGTGAGGGGTTGGTAATCGGGAAGTGCTCACGCAAAAACTCTCCCAGACTCATCCTCGTCACACCGTCGCATCAGTTTCCATTGGGTGTGACAATGAGCCTGAAGCGGCGGAAAGCTCTTATCGAGTTCGCGGAGTCGCACGATGGCTACATCCTGGAGGATGATTATGATTCCGAGTTTCGCTTTGATGGACCGCCGCTGCCATGTCTCCAAGGTTTGGACAATGCTGGCCGGGTGATTTATGCCGGCACCATGAGCAAAATCCTTTATCCATCGCTGCGGCTCGGGTTTTTGATTGCACCGCCACAACTTGTCGACACGCTCGTTAAGGTGCGCGCTATCATGGACCAGCACTCTCCAGCGATTGATCAAGCTACCCTGGCGCGTTTCATCACCGAAGGATTTTTCCTCAGCCATGTGAAAAGGATCCGCGAACTCTATGCACAGCGACGCGTATTCTTTATCCAACAATTCCAAAAATGGCTGGGCGACTATTTCGATCTGGAAGTAACGCCAGCCGGTCTGCACCTCGTTGCCTGGCTCCGACGCGCGGAAGACTTACCGTTTTTCATGCGTGCCCGTGAGCAAACCGGCGTTTGGCCCCGCCCTCTTTCTTTCTTCTGCATCAAAGTTCAGTTGGATCCGGCATTCGTCTTTGGATTTTCAGCCTGGTCGCAAGCGCAAATCGAACAAGGTTTGGCGAAGCTAGCGTCAGCGGTTAAACAACTGAAGCAGCGCGGCGCCGGAAATGGTCGATCGTTTGAAATCCGGCCTTCCTCTCCTGCTACGAGTCCATACTGGCCTTCGACAGCTGCCCGATCGGATTAAGTGCCTAACGAAGATAGGATTGGCCAAGAAGGTTAGGCCTTTCCGAGCCCACTCAGAAAGACTTGCGAACGCAACCGTTGGTTCCTGGGTCGTTCGCAAAGTGCGATAGCGTCCATCTGATGAGTGGCTCCTCGAGCGGCTTACCGGGCTGGATAATTGTGAAGTGGTCGCGTCCAGCGAATGTCCAATATTCGAGTCGTTGACCAGCAGAGCAGCGCTTTTCGACGTACTCGTCCGTGGCGTGCGGCGGCACGACGATATCGGAGAGACCTTGCGCGATCACGACGGGAGCTTCGATCGGACGATCCGCCGTGTTCTGCTCAAGGCGAGCTTGCAGCGCTTTGTTCGAACTCGTCGCTAATGCTGGACCATCGAACGTCGCCGCGAGCGCTTCGATACGTTCCGCGTCCGCGGGCGGGACGAAATCGCATAAGTTCACTATCTCGCGCGCAGCGTCGAGCGCCGCTGGCCGAAGCGCTTCC
>DASXYB010000114.1:0-4030 GCA_036502745.1 Candidatus Udaeobacter sp. | reverse complement strand
CGCCGTGCGATCGCCTCGGCTTTCGGATCGATTTCACAGGTGATCAGGCGACCATCATCTGGCAAGGCTTCGGCCATCATGAGAGTGCTGTATCCAGTGAACATGCCGAGCTCGAGAACGGTTCGGGCGCCGGTCAGCCGGACCAGCATTTTAAGAAAGCGACCTTCGATGGCATCCACTTGCATCTCCGGCCATTTCATCACTCGGTAGGTTTTTTCTCGAAGGCGGACATACAAATCCGTTTCGGGCTCAGTGTGATCACGAGCGAATTGCTCGACTGCAACATCGATGAAGCGCTCCATATCGGTGATCAGGGTTTCGGTGACGCGGCAAGATTCCTGTCAAAAAAATCAGCCGTTGCTTTGTAGGATCGCACCCAATCGCTCCAGCGCAGCAGGTCATGAATTTCGTCGGGGAAGATTAGCTCTTCGAACGCGACTTTTTGGGCGCGCAGCTTTTCGACCAGATCAGTGGTCTGCTGGAACGGCACGTTGCGATCGTCATCGCCGTGGATGAATAGCACGGGCGAGCGCCAGGTCGCCATGCTTGCGACGGGCGATGATTTGAACGCGAGCTCGCGCGCTTCTTTAACGTCTGGCGCAACGTCGGCGTTCCTGGCCTCAGCCTCCTCAGCCCACATCGGCAGGAAAATCGCCCAGTCATGCACGCCGTGGAAATCGACGCCGGCTTTGAAGATGTCGGAGTTGCGCGCCAGTCCCATGGCAGTTAGAAACCCGCCGTAAGATCCGCCCCAGAGACCGATCCTTTGCGGATCAACGTTATCGAGTGTTTGCAAAAATTTCCCGCCTGCGACCACATCCTGGTATTCGGATGCGCCGCGCCACACCGATTTTGGCGGCTCGCGAAAAGCGCGTCCGTACATGATGCCGAGCCGGTAATTCACCGAGAGCACGGTATAACCTTTGCTCGCCAGATATTGGTTCATCGCATAGGCGTTGTGGTAATACTCCATGTAATGAAAGCCGAGCAGCATCTGCCGAATGGGCCCGCCGTGCGTGAAAATGAGAGCGGGGCCGCGTTGCGTTTTTTCCTTTGGCGTGAACAGCTGGCCATGAATGTCGAGGCCGTCCTCACTTTTAAACACCACTTGCTTTGGCGTGACTAGCTGCGCCTGTGGAAAGTCAGCGGGAATCGCATTCTTCGCGATCAACTCGCGCCCGCTGCTCGTTAGGCGATAAGGCATCGCGGGCAAAGTCGCGGTTGAGCCCAGACACAACACGGTCTTTCCATCGCTCATCTCGACCGGGTTCCACTCGATCGTTTTGCCACTCGTTAGGGCTTCCGGTTCGCCGCCGGTCGCGCTGATGCGCCAGATGTGCCGGCGATCGATATCGTTCTGATTTGAAGTGTAGAGGATGTTTCGCTTGTCTTGGGTCAGCGTCACTTCTTCCACATCGAAGTTGCCGGGAGTGAGGAGCTGAGGAGTTCCACCGGCAGCCGCGATCGAGTAGAGATGATTGCGACCGTCTTTCTCGCTCGCAAAGATGATGCGGCCTGCATTCGCGAATTGCAGCGATTGAAACGCAAACAGCGGCAGCGAATCTTCCATTGCGTTGCCGCTGTGAAACAGTTCGCGGCCTTCGCCGCTCTGGGTGGTGTCTGCAATCCAAAGCCCCCACGGTCGCGGAAACTCAGGAATGAGCGGCCGTTTAAATTCGAGCCCTGGCTGGCGAATAAACGCGATCTGTTTGCTGTCTGGTGACCAAACTGGATCGGCATCGCGGTTCGTAGTTGGCGCGAGATAAGTGATTTTCTTTGTCGCCAACTCGAGCACGGCGATAAACGAGTGGTCCTTGCGATTAGAACGAAACGCGATCCGCTTTCCGTCCGGCGACCAGCGCGGGGTGTCGCTCTCGCCGATTAACTCGTCGAGTTGCTCTGCTTTTTTCTTACCGTCGATCGGTGCGATCCAGAGATGCTTCTTCGCGGCCCAGACGACATTGTTTCCATCGGGTGAAACCTGCAGGTCTTCGCAGCCTTCCTCGCTGCAGCCAACGTCACCGAGCGACCGTCCGGCAGCTGCCGGACCGCTTACATTTGCTGCCCAGGCCTGCTGCTTCGGCATTTTTGTCTGGCTTGTGGGATTTGCCGAAGTGCCTTCTTTGTTTACTTCGCTGCCGCGCGCATAAACGATCGTGATCCCATCCGGAGTCAGCCGCATGCTTGCGATTGCCTGGCCATCATCGCCTCTGTAATGCGTCACCTGCCGCGGCACGAACTCCGGCGCGTCTGCGACCCAAATATTGCGCTCGCCTTTATTGTCGAACACCCATGCCACCCGCGGCGCATGCGCTGCGCTCGTTAGGCCATAAGGAAAGGGTGCGCTCAGCACCTGCTCGATAGTGAAACCTTCAGCAAAACAGCAGAGCGGCAAAAGAACCGAAACGACAGCGACACAGCGGAATGGAATTTTCACGGCGGGGCGACTCTACTTGGCCTCCGGTGCGCTTAGCAAATAAATGAATCAGGAAACCAGGAACTCAGGAACCTGTCGCTCCCGCCTGCGTGCCATTTGCGCGTTGAGCATGTGGAGTGTCGGCTTGCGAATTTCTCGTTTCTTACTTCTCCTTCGACTCCGTGCTTGGCACATAATGCTGTTGCTGCTGAAATGCCACCTGCGAGAAACTTATGCCTAACAAATTGATACTTTTACTGGTAGTGGCGGTCATCGCCGGTTCGGCGACGCTTTTGGGACAAAAAGGAACCAACCCCGCGAACGTCAGCGAGGGGACAGTGACGGTTAGGGGCAAAAGCTATTTGCTAAAAAACGCCGTTGCATATGAGACCACGATCGACGGCGAGGAGGGGATTGCAGTGGTCGTGAGCGGTCCAGCGATTTCACGCGAGAAGATCACCGAAGCGAGGAACTTGGAAAAGAAGGGTGAGAGCAGTAATTTCAGACGGCCTTACGTGAAACTGGAGTTCACGATGGCAGGGGAATTCAAGGGCTGGAGTGCCGGCGTCGGCGACACGTCACTCGGCAGGCGTAGAGGTGATTCGACCGGAGAAATAAAGCTGCAGGACGGCCGCGGGATCGGCAAAGCGAACCAGCCGAATGAAACTGAAGGAATGTTTCCATCTGGCTTGGACGTTCATTTCGATGTGCCGTTACTTCGTGCGGGAGAATCGTTGGCGCCATCCAAAAAGCCGGGGCCCGCGGCGAACATTAAGCCGTCGGTCACGGGCGTTTTCAAAGGAAACAACAAGGACGCGAAGCTGGCCTACGTGTCGGCACATTGGCGCGAGCCATTTGGCGATAAGCCGTCGATCATGCTCGTGTTCACCGAGAAGGATCATTCCAAAGATAAGAAACCGGACTTTAATGCCGGGTTCGGCAAGTTCGGCAGCGCATTAATCGTCTCACTTCACGAAGACGGCGACATCTTCGGATGTGAAGTGGCGCACAGCGCGCTCAAACACCAAAACTTTAGTTCGATCGGCAAAATTAACACAAACGACTTCGAGTATGCGGACGGTCAGGTGAAGGGAGAGCTATCGACCGATGGCCCGGCTGACGTGTTCGGCGAGACGTGGGAAGTGAACGTCAAGTTTGCCGCGCCGCTTGGAGAGATCCCGAAAGAGTTTCAGCCCGCGGCTCCGAAAGAGGCCGAACAAAACCCAAAAGGTAAAGAGACAACAATCGAGTCTACGACTGAGTTGACCAAACAGGCCGCACCCAAACCGGCGAAGGATAAACTTAACGTAGGGACCTCGCGCTCACGAAAGACGCGGCCGACTTCGAGTACAAAGCGCTTGTTGAGCAATTGTCGTTCAAGAGCAAGGCGAATGTGAAAAGCGTTTGTGCTGAATTAGCCGCGAATCTCAAAGGCCAGGGCTGGACCAAGGAAGGCAGCGATCTGATCACACCGAATTCTTCGATACTCAAGCGGAAACGAGGAGACGCTGAGCTGACGATCTTCGTTAAGCCCGAGAGCGGTGGGAGCAAGATACAGGTGATGACCGAGGGGCTAGCTTGGGACGAGAAGTAAACCTGTTCGCTCAACTGGAT
>DASXYB010000113.1:0-3555 GCA_036502745.1 Candidatus Udaeobacter sp. | reverse complement strand
GGCGCATCGGCCGGCTCGCTGAGCGCCGGTTGCATCGAAGAAGAAGTCATCGCGGCCGCTTGTGAAGTGATGCGAACGCGTAAGCCACAGTTGATGAGCTTCGATACGCGGCGTCGATTTGGCTGCAACGGCAGCATTGAGGTATTCGTCGAATGTGCACCGCGGGATCTATTGATTGCGCTCGCCGAAAATCTCAGCGCGCGCAGAACGTGCGAAGTCGTCACTGTGTTCGAGAACAGCGACGCGCTCGGCACTCGTATTCTCTATGGCTATGTCGAGCCTGGCGCATTCATCCAACCCGTTGAGTCGCCGTTGCGTCTGGTCATTATTGGCGACGGCCCCGACACAATTGCTCTACGCGCGCATGCTACCCTTCTTGATTGGGAAACGATCGTAATTCACGCGATATCGGAATTGCACAAGGAGCTGGACGAACGCACAGCAGTCGTAGTCGCAACGCACAACTTTGGCAGAGATTGCGCGGCGCTACGTTATCTGCTGCCACTCGGATTGCGTTATGTGGGATTGGTTGGACCGAGACGCCGGCGCGATGAAATTTTGAGCGACGTAATAGATAGCGGCGCGGAGCTGCATTCCGAATTATTCGCTCCGGCGGGTCTAGACCTCGCAGCCGAAACGCCACAACAGATTGCCCTCGCGATTGTCGCCGAGATCCAGAGCGTAATTGCTGGAGGCACCGGAGAAAACTTGCGTGACAGGAAAGCGCCCATTCACGCAACGACTGCCCAATGGGCAACATCGGCGCGGTAGTAATCACGGCGTCGGCTCGAGCTCCACTCCAAGTTCACATCTGCGCCACACGACTTAAGTAAGAGCGACAAACGCTTCTTTGGCGCATTGGCAGAACTTATCCGCGGCAGGACCGAGCTTACCTTTTCGGGTGATGATTCCGATTGAGACGCGTTTTGGCTCAGGCGTTAAGCGCAAGCATTTGATCTGATCGTTAAACGCATAGTTGAACGCGTCGGAGGTGAGCGCCACGCCCGTTCTGGCGGCGACCGCGGAGAAAACACCGGACCAACCGTCGTGCTCCTCCACGAGGCGCGGCTTATCATTCACGCGTGCGAAGATGGCGCTCAGATATTCGAGGTAACGAGGATACTCCTCGCGGGTCAATCCGATGAACGGTTCCCGCGCCGCGTCAGCCACCGAAATCGAATGCCGCCGCGCGAAGGGATGATCGCACGAAACCGCCAGACAAACGCGCGCAGTTAACAATTCTTCGAACCGGAGCTCCTCGAGCGCGTTTGCCTTGAGCGGAGGAAGGATGACTGCAAGCTGCAATCGACCATCGCGCACGCCAGCTATATTTTTTTCCACCGGCCAATCATGTACCTTCACCTTCACGTTCGGCATGGCTTGTTGATAGGCCCGCAGCACCGAGGGCATGACCTGGCCGGTCGCAAGCGGCCAATCGCCAATGTGCAGCTCTGTCTCCAACTTTCCGGCGATCGCGCGCACCTTGCCTACCGCCTCATCGGTGTGCTTCAAGATCGCGCGAGCTTCATCGAGGAAGGCGCGGCCAGCCTCGGTTAACCGAACCGACTTGGCAGTGCGTTCGAGTAATTGCACGCCCATTTCATCTTCGAGATCGCGAATCTGCCGGCTCAACGAGGGTTGCGACACATGCAATCGTTGCATCGCGGCGCGCGAGACGTTTTCCATCTCAGCCACGGCAACGAAGTAGCGCAAATGGCGCAGTTCCACTGCGTCGAGAGTATGCCTGCCGACTATGCTGAGGCAAGAAACATAGTCTTTCTTAACTGCCAGCTGCGCGACGAATCTCTACCAGCACAAGAAAGAAATTTATGAGCAGAACAATTGAAGCAATCATCGCGCACATGGCGCCGGTAAAACGACGTTCGATGCCGGCGCATTCGAAACGGCTGACTGGGAATTGGCAGACCGGGTTCGAGTCGGGCGCTCACGTCCAGCGTAAACTGCGTTTGGGTTTCACGAACGTAGCCGCCCTTCCGGCGACAAATTGAATAAGCAAATATGCGCGCTCGACATTTCGATTTTGGAAGCGATAAGGGAGCGATGAAGCGCTTGGTTTTTGTGAGCGCGATCATGTCTGCCGCGGTATTGCTCGTAAGTTGCGGCCGCAAATCGCAACAAGCCGCTCCGCCTCCGGCGGAAGTGCTCGTAACGACTGTGCAACCTCAGGATGTGCCGCGTGTCCTTGAACGCGTGGCTACACTCGATGGTTTCATCAACGCCAACATCAACGCGCAGGTGCAGGGCTACATCGTGTCGCGCGATTACAAAGAAGGCAGCGTGGTGAAAAAAGGCGATCTGCTGTTTCAGATCGATCCGCGCCCATACCAAGCGGCGCTGGCACAGGCAAAGGGAACGCTGGCAAAAGACAAAGCCAACCAGGTGAAAGCCGATGCGGACGAAAAACGCGCGCACGATTTATTTAAGAAAAAAGTCATCAGCGATCAGGAACGCGACACTGCCATTGCCGCCGCGGGATCGAGCAAAGCGAACGTCGAAGCGGATGAAGCGGGTGTCCAACAGGCAGAGTTGAATCTCGGTTACACGAAGATCACCGCGCCCATAGATGGTCTCGCTGGGTTTGCGAATCGCCAGGTGGGCGACCTCGTCGGGCCAACTACGGGACCACTTACGACGGTTTCACAGATTGATCCGATCAAGGCTGTCGTGACCGCCGGCGAAGGCCCGTTCACCGATTTTGTTTCGCGCCACCCTGACGCAACTGAGCGCAACGCGTACATCAAAACCCTCAAGTTCGATTTGATTCTCGGCAACGGCGAAATGTATCCGCACAAAGGTCAATTTTATGCCCTCGACCGCAGCCTGGATCCACAGACTGGATCGATCCGCTATTACGTGACGTTTCCAAATCCGGGAAATATTTTGCGCCCGGGACAGTTCGGAAAAGTGCGTTTCGTCGCCGACACGAAGAAGGGCGCAATGGTGATTCCGCAGGAAGCCGTAAACGAGTTGCAGGGCAACTTTCAAGTCGCCGTTGTCGATGAAAATAACAAGATCAGCATTCGTCCGGTGAAAGTGGGTGAGCGCATCGGTGCGATGTGGGAAGTGACCGAGGGACTCAAACCTGGCGACAAAGTTGTTGTGCAAGGGCTTCAAAAAGCCCGCGAAGGATCAACAGTTGCCGTCAAAGACTGGACTCCTCCTCCCGACGCGTTGGTTTCAAAAGCGGACCAGCAAAAGAAGCCCTAGCAAATGTCGGAGTTTTTCGTCAGGCGACCCATCGTCGCAATCGTCATTGCCATCTTGATGACGCTGATTGGCGGCGTTTGCATGCTGGCACTGCCGATTGCGCAATATCCGCAAATCGCACCGCCCGAAATTCAGGTGCAGACGCACTTCACCGGCGCGGACGCGTTAACAGTCGAGCAATCGGTCGCAGCTCCGATCGAGCAGCAGATGAGCGGCGTCGACAACATGAACTACATGTACTCGATCAACGCCAACAGCGGCGACATCCGGTTGATCGTGAATTTCGACATCGCGACGGATCCGAACATCGATCACGTGCTGACGCAG
>DASXYB010000112.1:0-3806 GCA_036502745.1 Candidatus Udaeobacter sp. | reverse complement strand
GGAGCGCGATCTGCGCCAACTTCCATTTTCCATTCCGAAATTCTGGCATTATCGCGACGGACAAAATGTTTTCACCGCGGTCGCTGCCGATTGGAATAACGGCTACATCCTCACTGGCTCAGGCGAGCCGGTGCAAGTGCTGGGTGCAAATGTCACCGCCAATTATTTCGACCTGTTAGGCATCCAGCCGATTCTGGGCCGCAATTTTCTTCAACAGGAAGAAATGAAAGACCACGTCGCGCTTGTGACAGAGAGTTTTTGGCGCAAACGACTGGGCTCCGATCAGGGCGTAATCGGGCGAAGCATTGCACTGGACGATGTGGCTCACACGATCGTTGGCGTTTTGCCTAACCTGCCGATCTCGTGGTTCGGCCGCGACTCCGAGGTTTTTATCGCAACGCCGTTCGATAATCCAAACGCCACGAAAGAGCGCATCATGCGCGGCTACAGTTTCATGCGTTGCATAGGCCGATTGAAGCCCGGCGTCACGATGCAACAAGCGCAAGCGGCGATGCCTGCGCTCGAACAAAGCTATCGCGAGCAGCACGGAGAAGCAGCCGATTCGACATGGACGTCAGTCCTCGTCGCCGCGAACGACGATGCAACAGGCGACCTGCGGCCGGCTTTCGTGACGTTGCTCATTGCTGTCGGCGCGGTTTTGCTGATTGCGTGCAGCAACGTTGCGAACCTTTTGCTCGTTCGCTTTAGTGGACGACGCCGTGAAATCGCGATGCGAATGGCCCTCGGTGGCGATCGCCGCAGTGTTGTGCGGCTCTTTGTGCTCGAAAGCATGACGGTCAGTGTCATTGCAGGCGTTATTGGATTGCTTCTCGCTCTTTGGGTCATCGAAATCGTTCCTAAAATTGCCGGCGACAATGTTCCACTTGAAGGCGGGATCACGCTGCATTTGCCCGTGCTTCTGTTCACGCTCGGGCTGTCGTTAATCACCGGACTTGTAATGGGAGTTTATCCGGCGTGGCAAAGTTCCCGCGGCGATCTGGTTGAAGGTTTAAAAGAGAGCGGGCGCTCCGTTACCGGAAGTCGCGGCCAACATCGATTTCGCCGCGGTCTTGTCTCGGCTCAAGTTGCATTGTCGATGATGTTGCTTGCGGCGGCGGCGATGCTCGTTTCGAGCTTTGTCCGATTGAGCAATCAGGCAACGGGTTTCCGATCGGACCACGTTTGGGCGGGCGCGATTGGATTGCCTGCGGCACGATATCCCGATAGCTCGGCGCGCAGTAATTTCGTTCAACGTTTGCTTGATGACTTGAAAACTGCGCCTGGCGTGAAAGATGTCGCGACAACGGACGCAGTGCCGATGAGCGGCAACTACTCGCAAACTCCGTACGCTCGAGTGGATGGCAATCCATTACCACTCGTTCAGCGGCCGCTCGGTTTAACGCGCAGTGTTTCGCCGGGATATTTTCACCTTCTCAACATTCCGCTTTTGGCCGGCCGGGACTTCACTGAACACGACAAGTCCGATTCGCCTCTCGTTGTAATTTTAAGTAACTCGACGGCAAAGAAATTATTCCCGAACGAAGATCCGATGGGCCGACAAATTTTCTTCGGCGTCGATAACGGCACCGGCCTTTCTGCCGAAGTCATCGGCGTTGTTGGCGATGTGCGGTCGCGACAGCTTGCGAAGACGAATGACGTCGAATTTTACCGACCTTCGTCGCAACGCAGCTTCTCATTTTTCAATGTTCTCGTGCGCACTTCGATGAAACCGGACGCTGCGCAGGCGATCGTTCGCGGCGCGCTCGATAAGATCGACAGGCAAATACCAATTCTACAACCAAGCACGCTGGATGCGATTGTTACTCAGTCGCTCGGTCAACAACGGTTGACGATGGGATTGCTCGGCGCGTTTGCCGGCGTTGCGTTGTTGCTCGCGATCGTTGGAATTTACGGTGCGGTCGCTTACACGGTCGAACAACGAACGAGCGAAATTGGAGTGCGCATGGCGCTCGGCGCGCAAGTCACAGATGTTTTGCGACTCGTCGTGAAACAAGGGATGAATCCGGTTTTGCTCGGGTTGGTAATCGGTCTTGCCGCCACGTTTGCCGCGGGTCATTTCATCGCGGCTCAGCTTTACCAAATTTCACCGCACAATCCGCTTTTGATTGCCGTTACTGCCGCAGCTCTCGCTGTCGCCGCTCTGCTTGCGTGTCTGATACCAGCCCGGCGCGCCACACGCGTCGATCCCATAGTCGCGTTACGCACAGAATAATATGAGAGATTTTAAGTTTGCTCTTCGCCAACTCCGCAAATCTCCGGGATTCACATCCGTTGCGATCTTAACGCTGGCGCTGGGAATCGGCGCGAACACCGCCATCTTCAGCGTGGTCAACGCGGTGTTGTTAAAACCATTGCCGTTTCCGTCGCCGGATCGGCTTGTCGCTTTCGGCAGTACGAATCTGAGGGAGCCGGATAGAGCCCACCAGTTCAACTCGCTTTCTTATCCGGACTTCTTTGATCTACGAAATCAAAACCGGACCTTTGACAGCATCTCCGTTTATCGCGGTGGTAATTATGCGCTCGTTAACGAACAAGGTGCACAAAATGTCAAAGGGCTAAAGGTCAGCGCGGAATTCTTCGATGTCCTTGGCGTGAAGCCGGCGATCGGCCGCGGGTTTCTTCGCGAGGATGAACAAGCCGGAGGTGGGCCGGGAGGATTCAAGGTGATTCTCACTCACGACTTGTGGATGCGGCTCTTTAATGGCGATAAGGCCGCGATCGGTCGAACACTGCGCATCCAGGGCCATTCTTACACCATCATCGGAGTCATGCCGCGCGGATTTCCATTTCCTTTCGAAACGCCTGCCACGGAGATGTACGTCACCATTTCGGAAGATGCAGCAAACGCGGACGGTACGAAGCCGAGCACAGAACAGCGGGGCAATCACATGCTTCTGGGAGTTGGCCGGCTGAAGCCAGGTGTGAGCGTGGCGCAGGCTGACGCCGATCTGCGAACGATTGCGGCTGCGTTGGAAAAACAATATCCGGACACGAACACACAATTTGGCGCCGCAGTCGTCCCGCTTCGCGATGACCTGATTGGGGATGTGCGTACCGCGCTCTATGTGCTCTTCGGTGCGGTCGTTTGCGTGTTGCTCATCGCCAATGCCAACGTTGCGAATCTGATGCTCGCGCGTGCGTCCGTACGCGGAAAGGAGATCGCTTTGCGAGCCGCGCTGGGCGCGAGTCGCAGACGAATCATTCGTCAATTACTCACCGAAAGTTTGTTGCTTGCAGCAATCGGCGCCCTGCTCGGTCTGTTCATCGCGAACTGGGGCACCGATGCGCTCATCGTCGCCATTCCTCAAAATATTCCCCGCATCGATTCGATCCAACTCGATGGAGCTGTACTCGCTTTTACTCTGCTTATTTCCGTCGCCACCGGCGTAATTTTCGGATTGGTGCCGGCGTGGCACGCGTCACACGTCAATCTCAATAACGCACTCAAAACAGGTGGGCGAATCGGTAGCGGAGGCGAACACAAGCATCGTCTCCGCAATGGACTCGTCATGGGGGAGATCGCCGTTGCACTTATTCTGCTGGTTTGTGCCGGTTTATTGGTTCAAACATTCGCCCGGCTGGGCCGCGTTCATACGGGTCTGCGGACTGAAAAACTTTTCACCGCGCGCATCAATTTGCCGGACGCGGGCTATCCGCGACCAGCAAACATCAGCGCATTTTTCGATCAATTACTTCCGAAAATCCGAACCATTCCAGGAGTCGATTCGGCGAGCATCATTATGCCGTTGCCGCTGACTGGAAGTAATATAACGACCGATTTCGAT
>DASXYB010000111.1:0-3242 GCA_036502745.1 Candidatus Udaeobacter sp. | reverse complement strand
CGATCATGATCGGAAATATTTTTCGCACTTCGCGCGAACGACTACCGGGAAGAAGTCCGACCAGATTCCGATCACGACGAGTGTCTATTTTTTGCGTCTCAAGCCTTTCGATCATTGGATGACCGACAAACACTGCACGCAGCCCCGATGCGGCGTAGAGCTCGACCTCAAACGGAAAAATGCAGAGCACAAGATCAATAAAGCGCGCCATTTTTTTGATGCGGCCACGGTTCCACGCCCAGACCTGCGGGCTGATGTAGTAAATAGTTTTGTAGTGTTGCGATTGGTTTCGCAGAGCGCGCGCCAATCGCAAATTGAAACCCGGATAATCGATTAAAACGACGGCGTCGGGTTTGGTTTCCTGAATTTCGTTGAGCGTCTGACGGAACTGCTCGCGAAAGTAACCGTACTTTCTCAGGACTTCCCATAAACCGAGAACGGCTGCATCGCCGATCCAGTTCTTAAATTGCGCCCCGGCGATCTGCTGCATTTGCAGGCCGCCGCGCCCGATGAATTTCAGTTCAGGATCCAACACGAGTAGCGATCGCATCAACGCTGCGCCGTGATTATCGGCGCTCACTTCGCCAGCCACAAAATAGATGGTCATCGATTTGATCTCAGTTGTAGCCACGCGCCTGTAGCCCGTCCACCGTTGATGCTCACAAAAAGCGTGCGCACAGCGCGCTCACTACAACGACTAACGACCGAGCCGTCTTATCCACTCGACGAGATTTGCTTCGTGATCTTAACCGCCAATTCCAACGCCGCGGTCGCTTGAGAACCCGAAACGCGCGGCTGACGTCCGGTGCTTGCGCATTCGATGAAAGACGTGAGCTGAAGCCTGAGTGGTTCGCCATGTTCGATTTCGGCCCTGTCACGCCAAATTTGTTTGCCGACACGGCGATAGATCTCGCCACTTTGATTTTGATAATCGAGCGAGATATACGCGTCTTCCTGAAAGATTCGAATTTTGCGCATCCGCTCTGGACTGATGCGGCTGGCGGTCACGTTTGCCACGCAACCATCTTCAAAGTGGAGTCTCGCGTTTGCGATATCTTCACTCTGGCTCAGCACAGGAACGCCGACCGCGTCGATACTCCAAAGAGGCGAACGGACAAAATTCAGGATCACTTCGAGATCGTGAATCATGAGATCGAGTACAACACCGATATCGCTGCTGCGCTCTGTGTACGGGGCAAGCCTGTGCGCTTCGATGAAGCGCGGATGGGTCAGATGTTTTTCGAGCGCGGCCAGGACTGGATTGAATCGTTCAACGTGGCCCACCTGAAGGATGAGGCTGTTGCGCGCGGACAATTCCGCAAGCTCGGTAGCGTGTGTAGTGTTGTCGGTAATCGGTTTCTCGATGAGCACATGCTTGTCCCTGGCCAGGAGAGCGCGTGCAACTTCGTAGTGAGTATTGGTGGGCGTTGCCACAGAAGCGGCGTCAACCATGGCGATGAAATCATCGAGTGATTTGGCAGGTGCCGCGCCGAATTTGGTCGCGATTGTGCGACTCCTGAACGGCTCCACGTCGTATACCGCAGTGAATTCAGCGGACGGAATCTCCGCATAGAGCCGTGCATGATTGCTTCCGATATGCCCAACACCAACAACGCCAACGCGCAGCTTTTTCATTGGTCCCCTAGTCCAGTCAACTCTGAAAGCCTCGGGGGGTCAACGCTCGAAACTCTTAACTACTTCGGTGGCCAATTAGCGAGAAACCAATCGTACGTCTGCGCGATGCCTTCTCTTAACGCAATCGTCGGTTGCCAGCCTAGCGAGCGAATGTTGGTCACGTCCAAAAGTTTGCGCGGCGTGCCGTCGGGCTTTGTTGTGTCGCAAACGAGTTCACCGTCGAAACCGACCACCTCGCAGATTAATTCAGCCAACTCGCGAATGGTCACGTCTTTGCCCCAGCCGACGTTGATGATTTCGGGCGAATCGTATTTCTCGAGCAACAAGAGACAGGCGGCGGCAAGATCGTCCACATGCAAAAATTCGCGGCGCGGTTCCCCTGTTCCCCACACGATTAGATTTCTTTCATTTCGAGTTTTGGCTTCGTGTGCCTTGCGCAGGAGCGCCGCGAGCACGTGTGAAGTTTCCAGATCGAAGTTATCGTTAGGGCCGTAAAGATTTGTCGGCATAACGGAGATGAAGTTTGCGTTGTACTCACGGGCATACGCCTGACAAAGTTTGATTCCAGCGATCTTCGCGATGGCGTATGCTTCGTTAGTAGCCTCCAGCGGGCCTGTGAGCAGTGCGCTTTCGGGAATCGGTTGTGGCGCCAGCTTTGGATAAATGCACGAGCTACCGAAAAAGAGCAGCTTGCGGACACCGTTCTGAAAAGCGCAGCGGATCACGTTGTTCTGTATCCGCAAATTATCGAGCAGGAATCCGACCGGATGATCCTTGTTCGCTTTAATCCCGCCCACTTTCGCCGCTGCGAGAATGACGATGTCGGGTTGTTCTTTCTTAAAGATGTTAAAGACATCGGATTCACTGACGAGATTCAATTCGGACCGATCGGGTTCTAGCAAATTCGTAAAGCCTTCTGCCCTGAGACGCCGAGTCAAGGCACTGCCAACCATCCCTTGATGGCCGGCGACAAAGATTTTGTCCGACTTCTTCAACTGCACTGTAGTCTCTAGTCAGGAATAGTCCGGCAGGCAAGATGCCCGACGGGTGTTTGATCTTGCTGAGAATAGCGCATCCATTTTGAATCCCGGAGAATGAGATTCATTTTCTGGTTCACCGCGATAGGCGTAGCCAGTGCCGTTCTAGCCCAAACGTCGCCGGCGCCGAAGAGGCCCGTTGACCAGCTGATTCCCTGGTTGTTGGATGAAGACCAACAACTGCGCGGCGTGCCGTTCAGCGAAGTGATTTTCGATACCACCGGTAGAAAGGTGCTCGCGTTTGAAGTGAACAATCCGGTTGATCAGCGCGTCACGAACGCGATCAGCGCCGCGTGCGATGAGACGATGAAGCGATTGAACGCGCGGGACAGCCTGATTCAAAACATCGATCGGATCAATGAAGTTAGCAGCCATTTCGAAAACACTTTGCGGGAGCTGCTCAACACAACGCCCGGTTTGCAATGCGAATTCCCGCTCACCGTCGAGGGCAAAGTCCAACGTTCAGGTTATCCAGATTTGCGCATCACCGATCTGCAGAGTAAACGCGTATTCTATTTGGACCCGAAGCTCTACGCCGCCGGAAGTCGCGACAGCACTTTCCGTACATTT
>DASXYB010000110.1:0-4851 GCA_036502745.1 Candidatus Udaeobacter sp. | reverse complement strand
TCCGACGGGTTATCACCGCTGGGCAGAGAAATTCAATGAGCTCGGCTGGAACGCGTGTTTCGTTCATTTGCCATACCACTTTTCGCGTGTCCCGACTGGTTACTGGAATGGCGAACTGGCGATCACACCCGATTTGATTCGGAACGCGGAAGGACTACGTCAAGGCGTAATCGAACTGCGGCAAGTAATGGAGTCATTGCGGGGCCACGGCTGCCATGAGTTTGGCGTGCTGGCTACCAGTTACGGCGGATGGATTGGGACGCTGCTGACGCTCGTGGAGAGCGATTTCCGATTTGTGGCGTTAATGTCGCCGATCGTGAACATCGGGCAGGCCATCTGGCATAGTCCGGCAGCGCGGCGTATTCGGCGCGAACTGGTCCAGGCAAACATCGAGCGCGCTTTGGTTGCGCGACATTTTCATTTGAGCTCGCCTTTGCATGGCCGTCCGGTGTGCGATCCCACGAGGATTCTTTTCGTTACTGGGGAATTCGATTCGATTGCTCCATCTGCAGAAATCGAAGCGATTCACGAAAAGTGGCGCGGCTCGGAACTCTTACGCGTGCGACAAGGCCATTTCGGCCATCGCATGATGCCGGAAACAATCGCGCACCTGAAACAACGCGGTGACATTTAGTCGAGCAACGACTTCACGCACGATGCCTGCGCATTAGTCATCAAGCCAATCCATTGACTCAACCAACCTCCGAAATTGCGGATTATCAGCGGAGAGCGCAGGCAGCCATTCTCCGACCGGTTCGCGTTTCCACCACGCTTTATCGCCAATCGGCGCAAAGTGGTAATGATAAAGTCGCGCCCGAATGTAATGGGGCGGCGCGTCGGGAAACGGATTATTCGCGATTAGCGATAGCGTGCCACGATCGTTGTGCAGAAGCTTCCAGACAAAATGCAGCGTCCACGGATACTCGGAAGGTGACGACATCGCTGCGAACCAGATTTGCCAATCGATGCGCGGCTGATATGGCGCGACGAATGGCGGGCGGCGATGCGGATCACTCGGCTTAGCTTTAAACTCGTACTCTTTCCAATTCGTATCGCCCGTAATCAGCGTGTCATCCGTTCCCTCGAATAAAATTTCGTCGCGTTCCCGCCCGACCGTTCCGAATGCGCCGTAAGTGTTCACGAGATCGAGCGGATCATAGGAGTAATTCATCAGCTGCCGGCCAGACGCGAGATTGAGCACTGTCGGTACGCTCAGCCAGATCACCATAATGGTTAGCGCGACGGCGATACCGTCGTTAATACGCGACGGCTGCGATTCCCGAGCCGCACGTCCTGCCCGTCTCACGATTGATCGCGGCAGAAAACGCCCAAGAAAACGATCATCAAAGCACGCCAGGAACGGAATGATCGTGAGATAATTCAGAAACGAAAGATTGCCGCTGATGATGAGAAAAATCTGGAACGTCACCAGGAGCACGCCGGTAACGTGCCGCGCCGTTCGCGGACCGAAAGAAAACCAGGGCACGATCAGCTCGACGAAGTGATTCCAAAGCACTTCAAATTTGTGGAACCAAAGCGGCGCAAAATGCAAATAGCGGCTGATCGGGTTCGGGATAGGCTGCGTTTCATAATGATAGTAGAGACACGTCAGATCGCGCCAGCAGGGGTCGCCGCGTAATTTGATCAACCCTGCGCCAAACATGATGCGAAATCCAAGCCAGCGAAAAAGCCAGATCACCAGGATCGGCGGCCTGGATTTGGGAAAAGGCCGGCCATCGAGCATTGGGCAAAGAAAGATCGATAAGAACCCCGTCTCGAGCAGCTGGATTTCCCAGCCGTAGCCGTACCAATTCTGCCCGATGTGAACGATCGACATGTACATTGCCCACAGGATCGCGAGCAGGATTGCATTCGCGTACCCACCAAGAACAACGAGAGACAGCACGAAGCCGATCCAGGAGAAGATCGACAATGCATCGTCGGAAATTCCGAACCAGAACAAAGTAGGGACCCTAACCATACCCGCGCTTGTAGAACCGAGCTGCGTTTCGACTTCGTTTAGAAAGTGCGTTCCCGGGGTTAATCCATGCTCGCCAATGAGTGGGACGAGTTGATTTGCCGCGATCAAGAACGCGACTGCATAAACAAATCCAAGCAGTCGCAGAATGACAAATCGGGTCAGCCAGTAGGAGTTTCCTAGTGCGAAAACTTTTTGAAGAATGGCTTTGCTGCTAGACATTCCGAAATTCTGCTTACCAGCTCATCGACTGAGCTTCAACGCTCAACCCGTATGAATAATCCAAAGCCAGTCGCGTGTTGGTGCACGTTGACACTAAGGGGGATGAGATTCAGCTTTCCTGCCTTCACGCCAGGGTAGCTCAGTGGTAGAGCAGGGGACTCATAAGCCCTTGGTCGGGAGTTCGACTCTCCCCCCTGGCACTTGCCTACTCTTTGGGTTGTGAAAGATATGGCTGTAGATCCTTATCCGAACCTCGGACTGCAGCCATGAAGCAAACGCCGCTATGTTCCATCACCGCACCTGTCCAGCCTTCCTGGTGAACATAGCGCCAGCCAGGAAACCGCAGCACTGATCCAGTCTTGCTATCTCTTTCCGCCGGAAAAAGAAAGAACTGCATACGTTTTTCTGACACCCAAATTTGAGCGACCCGGCGTGATTCGTCGTCTTCAAAAACGCGGCAACCAATGGTGCCAAAATCGGCGAACTGTTCCGGAACATCATAATGTTCCAATCCGTGCTTCATAAAAAACAGGTCGCTTAATGTACCTGCTTCAGCATCCACCGGATCCAGCATCACCGGTCTCGTAGAAGCAGCGACCGCCAATAATTTACGAGCTGTCGCTGAGCCGGGGAAATCGTTTAAGTGGCTGACGAAATTGAACACGAACACTCCTGCAATCACAACAACAGCGAAGCTGATCGCTAACACAGCGGGGTTGCGCAGCGTGTTTTTCCAAGTCCGCTTCGAGACTGGAACCAGGTCTTTTTCCGAAAACCACTCGGCAGACTCCGCTGGAATGGAAATAAGACCAACTACGCGAGCTACGGCACGATCGAAATTTTGTTGATCGGTAAATTCGGCGGACCCGTCCGCACGAGATATTGCCGAGCGCATCGGCCGGTCGGCCAACTGGCGCGCGGTGATGGGAGCGCAGTTCAAAAGAGAGCGTTGCCGCCGCATCAACGACAGTAGCTTCATACCTTGCTCGACTGAGGAAATTTCGAATCGAGCCACGCCTGCAATTGCCGCCGGCCTTTAGCGAGGTAGCGCGAGAGTTCGCTTAGCTTCAGTTCGGCGATGTCGAGGATGTCCTGGTAGTCAAATTCGTCGAGATAAAATAATGCGAGCGCACTGCGCTGCGGGTCCGGAGCAGCTGAGATCCAAATCGCCAGTTGCATGGGATCGAGGCGCTGAATTTGTGATTCAGCGTTTGGAGCGACATCGCCTTCATCCATTTCGACGGACTCCGGTTGCAAATCACTTTTCGTTGCTTCCAAGCAGCGCCATCGCGCGTCACGAAACAGCCAGAACGGTTCGCTCGGCAGCTCCCCGCGAGCAGCGCGCATCGCAGCCTCACGCAGGGTCGCGTGAAAAACTTCCTGTGCCTTCCGCGAGTCGCCAAGCATCAGGAAACAAAAGCGATAAAGCTGTGGCAGATTTTGTTTTCGTTCCGGCACGCCAGATGGTCCCCGAAAAACTTCGCGCACTTTACGTGACTGAGGTGACGCAGGCAATCGCGCGCACGCAAATGGTTCGGAGACAGAAATGTCTGCGTCACGACTTTCGCAGAGTTTTCAAACGCCGCGCGACTTCTTCTGCGTTTTCCCTGCTGTTGAACGCGGAGATCCGAAAGTAACCTTCACCCTGTGCGCCGAAACCCGCGCCCGGCGTAATGACGACGTTCAGTTCGCGTAACATTCGGTCGAACAATTGCCAGCTTGTCAGCCCGTCGGGTGTTTTCACCCAGATGTAAGGCGCGTTGACTCCTCCAAAAGCCTCCAGGCCAGCATCAGCGGCAGCATCACGAAGGACGTTTGCATTCCCCATGTAATGCTCGAGGAGCTTACGAACCTGTTCACGGCCTTCAGCGGAATACAATGCTTCAGCGCCGCGTTGCACTGGGTAAGCAACGCTGTTCGATTTCGTGCTCCAACGACGCTGCCAAAGCGGATGTAATGGGAGCCGCCGGCCGTCATCGCTTCGCGCGAGCACCGATTTCGGCATCACTGTAAAACCACAGCGGATACCCGTGAAGCCGCCATTCTTCGAAAAGCTGCGCAATTCAATGGCGCACTCCAGAGCACCCGGAACTTCGAAAATAGAACGCGGAATTTCAGGATCGGAAATGTAGGCCTCATACGCGGCATCAAAGAGCAAAAGCGCATCGTGTTCGTGCGCGTAATTGACCCAGCTTGCGAGCTGTGAGCGCGACGCAACGGCACCAGTTGGATTGTTTGGAAAACAAAGATAGACAAGATCGACATGCTCTTTAGGTGGTTCGGGCACGAAATTGTTTTCCGCCGTGCACGGCAAATAATGAATGCCCTCATAGCCGCCATTCTTTCGCGCTATGCCCGTGTGGCCGGCCATGACGTTCGTATCTACGTACACCGGATAAACCGGATCGGGGACTGCGACTTTATTTTGGCCGCCGAGGATGTCGAGGACGTAACCACAATCGTTTTTTGATCCGTCAGAAACGAAAATTTCGTCGTCAGCAATTTGAATGTTCCGGTCGCGGTAGTCGCGTTGCGCGATGGTTGATCTAAGAAATTCATAGCCTTGTTCTGGACCGTAGCCGCGAAAAGTTTCGCGGCGTCCGAGCTCGTCGATCGCGCGCTTCATTGCTTCGATAGCTGCGGACGGAAGC
>DASXYB010000109.1:0-5491 GCA_036502745.1 Candidatus Udaeobacter sp. | reverse complement strand
CTGAGAACCAGGCTCACGCCAGCGACAGTCACCCAAAGATGAAGGATCCACTGGGCCACACCCAGTAATGCAAGTATTAGAAAAACGACGAGAGCCATGTCGCGTTTAGTTAACTGAAAGAGCCACCACACAAATCGTTCGCCAAGATTCAGTAAGCCGGAATGCCCGATCATGGTACGGTGTCTCGCGTAAAACGACTTATTCAATGTGGACGGAGCCACCGCCGTTTGACTCTTACCAGCTCGTAGGAGCAGCTCGTTGGCAGTAATCAGAACTGCACAAACAATTCCTTCACTGGAACGATGAAGCCCCAACCCGAGAGCCAGAACGTAGAGGAGGCTTGCTACGAAATCGCTAAAGTAATCCAATCGTTCTCCGAACTTTGATTCCAAGTTCTTGGCACGCGCAATTTCGCCGTCGCAACCATCAAGAATGCTGAACGCTTGAAAAATTGCCGCACCGATGACGATGCTGACGTAATTGCCGCGCACTAAAAATACGCAGGCAATTAGCGGCAAAACAAAGATCGATATTGTCCACGTGCTGGGATGGATGGGAAATTTGAGCAGAACGCTCGTTATCCGACGGGAAATCGGCCGGTTGAAAAACCGTGAAACGAAACCGTCTTGGGGCTTGCTCATCCAGGTCAGTCTTCTCTTCGAGCTTCGATATGTCTCGCAGCACTGTTTTGCAATGTCGTTGCCCGAACATTCATAATAGGTGGAGATAACGAGGAGCGGGAAAATCGAGCATTGGTTCGATGTATTATTCTAAGTGTCATGGTGAATTGCCATTCCTGGCATTTTCAGGTTTCCGACCAACTGCCACGCGCCTTCGGTCTTGCTCCTGTTACTCGTGGCTGAAGGCATCGACGGTTTTGCCAAAGGAAGCGTTAATTTCACTATCGGCAAACTCATCGACGGGCTTAAAGTGTTTGAGCGATTTGTAAGGCTCGTGGGCGGACGGCTTTGCGGAGTCAGAGCGCCGGCTAGATTCGACACGAGTTCTCCTTCTTCGCGCCGATCGCTTCCAGAAGGGTTAGGAACTAGCCTGGTTGCTTGACGTCTATGACTGTGATAGGAGGACGAATGCTCGATCTCCAGCAGATCCGTCGCGTTTTTGACACCAAACCGTGGGCTGCGCACCTGTACGTGACCGAACAGTGCAACCTGGATTGCCACTATTGCAACGAGTTCAACAACTCGATTCCGCATCCGGCCCTGGCTGATCTCAAGAAGTGGATGGACCACATGCGGAAGCTCCGCGTCATGCGCCTCGGACTGCAGGGGGGCGAACCGCTCAAGCATCCGGACATTGTGGAGGTAGTGCGTTACGCAAAATCCATCGGTTTTCGCAAACTGAGCATGTCCACGAACGGGTTTCTCCTGAACCGCCAGCTCCTGGCGGACCTTGAAGGAGCGGGCCTCGATAAACTGCAAATTTCCGTGGACCGGATGACGCCGATCGCAAGCACACGCAAAGCGATGAAGTCGATCGTGCACAAGCTCGACTGGTTCAAAGATTCGAAGATCAAGCCGCAAGTCAGTGGCGTCCTTTTCAAAGAGACGCTCGATGAGATGGGACAGGTGATAGACACTTGCCTCGACTTGGGCATCCCGGTCCACGCGCGCGTGGTCCACGATGATCTCGTGCACGACCGCGCCTTGCGCGATGCAAGTGCGAGCGAGCCACTGCTCCGCTTTCTCGACCACCAGGAGAAACTGAAGCGCAGCGGCCAGAAAATTCACTCGAGCTGGAACCTTTTCGCTTACCAAAAGAAGATGCTGCGGCAGGAACCGGTCGAATGGACCTGCATCGCCGGCTATAAATATTTCTTCGTCTCATCGACCGGCAAGTTCTGGCTCTGCAGTCAGGTGAGGACCGAGAGGCACATTCTTGAGATCACGCGGGAAGATTTGCTGAGCTACAACCGGAAGAAGGATTGCCAGGCGGGATGCGGCGTTTATTGCACCGTAGGGGCCTCACTGGCCGTGAGCCATCCGCTGCAATACGCCGGCCGGGAAGTGGCCGGGATGCTGGCAAGTCGCATGTCAAGGATACGGAGTCGCGGGCCCGAGCGAATTCGTGACCTGGCGTTCGCCCAGTAAGCGAAGCTCACTAATCTGCCGTTAGCTTAACGACCTCGCGTAGATACGGTACGTCTTGTAGCAGGCCGCGCCCTGCCATCTCGCGGAGACGATGAAGTGATTTTTTTACCATAGAAAGTTCGCCATTTCTTACGCCAAAAAATGAACGAAAAACCTTTTCAAATCGACGATCCAACAACCCGGCAGTTTCCCTGCGCACTTATCGTCCTCCCACCTAAACGAGGTAACGGAACGGAATATTGAACGGCACATTTAAGCAGGTTACCTCGCGCGACGCTGGATTTGAAAATCTAATAGTGGAAGAGCTGTTGATCATCGGTGGCGACGCGGATCGTGGATAAACAAGATCATAGTTTGCGACTGTTCCAGTGGGTCGCGCTTGGGATTGTCCTGCTCACGGTCGTGACCCGACTTCCATCGCTGCTCCATCCGCAGCCAATCTTTAATGAAGCGATCTATTCGGTCGTCGCGAACGAGATTGTCGATGGCGGCCGGCCATACGTCGATGCGGTCGAGCGCAAGCCGCCGCTGCTTTTTTGGACTTACGCGGCAATTTTCGAAGTGGCAGGAAAGTATAATTGGAAGGCGCTGCACGTGGCCGCGCTTGTCTGGACGCTGGGCACGATGGCGGGCTTGTATGCGATCGGCAGGGCGTTGTTCGATCGCGAAACCGGACTGATCGCGGCGCTGCTCTACAGCATTTTTCAACCTTGGGTGCGCGGGCTGAATCTTGCATTCAACGGCGAGCTCTTGATGAATCTTCCGATCGTCTGGGGATGGGCGATCGCGTTCCGGCCAAGCTCATCGCGCGCGCGGCCCGAGCTGGTTTTTTCGGGCGCACTTCTTTGCGCAGCATTTCTACTTAAACAACCCGCGGCGATTGCGGCGGTTCCACTCGGAATCTATTTGCTGCTGCCGGACTATCGCAAGAGCCGAGGCTTGAATGGAATGCAAGCGGTCACTCACGCGGCGTTGCTCACGCTAGGATTTTTCGGAACCCTCGGCGCCGTCGCGTTCGTCCTTTGGCAACAAGGAATTTTGCGCGAGGCGTTCGATCGCACGTTTACAGATAATTCCATTCCGCATGTGTTCTACACCAAGGGGATTTTCCGCACGTTGGCGTTTGCCGCAGTGTGCCTGCCGCTGGTGATCGGAACCATCATGACGTGCCGCGACCGCGGTCTTTGGGACAAGAAGGAAGCTGAACGGACCGCGCTCATCGGACTGCTCGCCGCCTCCGCTGTCGGCACCGCCGCGAGCGGCCGCTTTTACGTTCATTACTACATCCAATTGATTCCGCCGTTGGTGATGCTCGCGGCCCCGTTCTACGCGCAACTTTGGTTTCGAAAGATCCAACCGCCTTATTGGCTGCTGCGCCCGCCGATCACATTCGCCTGGCTCGCCCTCACCGTGATCGCGTTTTCGTTCGGGCATTGGCTGGAGCTGGCGGCGCTACGCAAACCATCGGAGGCTGGCCAATATTTGTCCGAGCATTCTGCGCCTAACGACAGGATTTTCGTCTGGGGCCAGGCGGCAAAAATTTATCTTGAGGCTCGGCGAAGACCGGCGAGTCGCTACATCGAAGCGGCTTCGCTCACGGGCCATGTTTTCGGCGGAGTGTTGCACGGTGTCGATACCCGCAAGTGGATCGTGCCGGGCGCGTGGGACAAGCTCGAAGAAGATTTTGCGAAGCATCCGCCGGCTTACATCGTTGACGTCCAGACCGATCTTCCGCAGCCGCACCCGGTGCAGAACTTTCCGATTTTAGCGAAATTGCTGGCAGAACAATACCGACCGGTGGCGAAAACTGCCGAGGGTGTTGTGTATCAAAGGTGGGCCGCGAACTAATGGGTGGCCTAACGAACGATGTTCGACGATTTTGGTGGGCTGTGCTCGCGATCGCGCTCCTGACGATCGTGACTCGGCTTCCGTCGCTGCTGCATCCGCAGGCGATCGACGATGAGGAGACATATTCCGTGGTCGAAAACGTGATCGTCGATGGAGGTCGGCCCTACGTTGATGCGGCGCGACGGGCACGAGCGCATTCGCGATCTGACGGCCGGCCAGCAAGACGAAGCTCCGTTTTACGAAGCCCCGGCGCCCGCAGCTTCATTTGGCAGTCGTTGTCAGCAGGGTAACTGTTTGCGGTAAATTCGATACGTCTTATAGCGATAGGCTCCGATCGCTTCGAGAAAACGATTGATCATGAAATTGTCTTCGAGCGTCATGCTCAGTTCACCAGTGATCCCGCGCTTGACCATCGTTTCTTCTATCACGCGCAGCACGAGCGTCTCAGCAATCCCCGCGCGTCGAAATTTTTCAATTACGCCGAGAGCGATCAGGCGTCCCTTTCGGATGCGCTTCCTGCAAAACAGCAATTTGATCAGACCGATCGGAAAACCAAATCGTGTCAGCCGGCCGTTGAGACCGTGCAGGATCACATTGATGTCCGGCACAGACAGCGCGAACCCGACCGGCTCATCGCCGTTCTCGGCGACCCAGGCGAACTTCGGCAGGAGCAGCGGCTTCAATTCTTTGGTCATAAACTCGATCTCCGCTTCTGTGAATGGCACAAAGCCCCAGTTCTTTTCCCACGCCTGGTTATAAATTTCACGGAGCCGTCTGCTTTCATCCCGGAGATTTGTCAGATTGGCTGGACGAAAAGTGACAGGGCAACGCCTGTGAACGCGAGCCGCGAGCCGTCGCAACTGCGCCACGGCTTTTGACGGATCAGCAAACCACCACGCGTACCAATCCTTCGCTTTTGTAAAACCGCAGCTCTCGATTAGCTGCCGGTAATACGGCGGATTGTGCGCCGTCAATACTGTGGGCGAAAATTCGAAGCCGTCGATCAACAGGGCACAGACGTAATTGGTTGAATAATCGATCGGGCCCATGATCTCAGTGCGGCCTTTCTCGCGAAGCCAATTCGCCGCAGCGTCAAAGAGCGCGGCGGCTACATCGCGATCATCGATGGACTCAAACAGACCGAAACAGCCGACGTTGGTTTGGTGCAACGAATTGTAATTCGGGTCATCGCTGGCCATGATTCGGCCGAGGATTTTGCCGTTTTTTCTCGCGAGGAATAACGCTGCGTCGCCATGCCTGTAAAACGGATGATGTTTGCGATCAAGGAACGCTTTCCGTTCGATGATCAGCGGCGGCACCCATGCCGGATCATTGGGATAAATTTCCCATTGGAATTTGATGAACGCATCGCGCTCCCGGCGCGAGGTCACCTTTGAAACTTCGATCTTTGACACGAATGGAAAGGCTAGCAGCGATTCATAATGTCATTCTGAGCGAAGCGAAGAATCTCTGATCGGTTTTTTACTGAATGCCACAATAGACTGAGATGTTTCGCTTCGCTCAACATGACAATG
>DASXYB010000108.1:0-3503 GCA_036502745.1 Candidatus Udaeobacter sp. | reverse complement strand
AACGAATTTACAGGTGTGCTTACCGGAAAAGGTCTGAGTTGGGGCGGCTCGCTCATTCGGCCGGAGGCCACCGGTTATGGCGCTGTGTATTTCGCGCAGGAAATGCTTAAGACGCGCGACCAAACGATCGAAGGCAAGGTTTGCACGGTTTCAGGCGCGGGTAACGCGGCACAATATACGGTCGAGAAATTGCTCCAGTGCGGCGCAATGCCTGTCTCGATGTCCGATTCCAGCGGCTACATTTACGATAAGAACGGCATCACAGAAGAGAAGCTCGCCTTCGTCATGAGCATTAAGAATGTGCGTCGCGCACGCATCAACGAATACGCGAAAAAGTTCCGTGGCACTAAATATGTGGCCGGTCAGCGGCCTTGGGGCATAAAATGCGATTGCGCTTTTCCGTGTGCGACGGAAAACGAGATCACAGCCGAAGACGCCAAGAAACTGGTGAACAACGGTTGTTACCTTGTCTCTGAAGCGGCCAACATGCCCAGTGTGCCAGCAGCTGTCGATTTGTTCTTGCAGAAAAAAATTCTGTTTGGCCCGGGTAAAGCCGCAAATGCGGGAGGCGTCGCTACCTCTGGCCTCGAGATGAGCCAAAATTCCATGCGGTTACCATGGCCTCGCGACGAGGTTGATTCGCGGTTGCGCCACATCATGTCGACAATCTTCAGAAACTCCTGGGATACTGCGGAAGAGTACGGACAACCAGGCAATCTCGTGGTCGGCGCAAACATCGCCGGCTTCGTTAAAGTCGCTGATGCCATGCTCGATCAAGGCGTGGTATGACGCGACTCCTGAAGCTGGGGGCACGTAAATCATCTCTGGAATTCGAATCCAGTATATGAAGATCAAAACGAAACGTGCTGTTCTGCTATTCGTTCTAAGCTGCGCCGCGATTGGTTTCGGCGGATGTGCGGACTATTACGCTGGAAATCCGGGGTACGGCCCCTACTACGGCGCTCCGTATGCTGGTGGTCCTTATGCTGGCGGTCCGTATTACGGGCGTGGTTATCCGGGCTCGGTCACAGTCGAAGTGGGCGACCGCCCTTACTATACTCGCGGTGCCGGTTACTACGTAGGCCGTACCTACTATGTGTGGAAGCCAGGGCATTGGGTATCACATAATGGCCAGAGAGTATGGAGACACGGCCATTACGTCGTGCGAGGAGGGTATTAGACCGCTGCCTTGGGGTCGAACCGATTGTTAACAATCGGCTGCGCCAGACCCCAGCGGGCCAAACGAAAACGCACAGCAGTGGCGAGGCAGCCTAATCCGTACCGCACGCTTCTACGGAAATTGATCGACGACGCTTCGGGCATGTAACGAGCCGGACACGTCACCTCGCCGATCGCGCAATCAAGGGCGATGATTTGCGCAAGAATCTGATTGTCGAAAACGAAATCGTCGGAGTTCGTTTGCAATGGCAGCCGCTCCAACAGCTGGCGCGAAAATGCGCGGTATCCGGTGTGGTACTCAGACAGTTTCGCTCCGATCAGAAAGTTTTCCATCAAGGTGAGGAAGCGATTCGAAACGTATTTCCACCAAGGCATGCCGCCGCGCAGTGCGCCTCCGCCGAGAATCCGCGAACCAAGCACGCAAGGATAAAGGCCCGTCGCCACAAGAGCTGCCATGGCTGGAATCAACTGAGGTGTGTACTGATAATCGGGGTGGATCATGATGACGATGTCCGCGCCTGCAGCCAACGCGAGTCGATAACAAGTTTTTTGGTTCGCGCCGTAACCGCGATTCTCCGGGTGCACTTCCACTTGCACGTTTGGCAAAGTGCGCGCGATTGCCACCGTTTCGTCGTGGCTGGCATCGTCCACAACAATGACCACATCGACGAGGCCGTGTGCCATGACTTCGTCGTAAGTCTGGCGCAAGGTACGCGCGGCGTTATATGCCGGCATTACCACTACAATTTTGTGGCCGTTTAGCATCGTGATCGTCGAATATGCGCTCGAAAGCTATCTTGCAAGCTTCATGACGATTTTTCACGACCCAAGCTGCCTGGAATATTCGAGCCCCGGCCATCCGGAACGGCCGGAGCGGATAGCACGTAGTGCGCCGCTCCTGAAGGATCGACATCCCGAGTGGGAATGGCGGAAATCCACTGCCGCGACGGACGCGCATTTACTGCGTGCACATTCGCCCAGACATATCGAACGCGTTATCAACGCGCTTGAACATTTCGATCTCGACACCCCGCTTTATCCAAACATTGAAGTGCACGCACGGCGTTCCGCCGGCGCGGCAATCGAGGCAAGCCGTTCTGCGCTCGGTGGCGAGGCCGCTTTCAGCTTAATGCGCCCGCCGGGACATCACGCCACGCGCGATCGCGCAATGGGTTTCTGTTATTTCGGCAACGTTGCCGTCGCGGCACTCGACGCGTTAAAACACCACTCTGAACGGATTGCCATTTGGGATTTTGACGGACATCACGGCAACGGCACTGAAGCGATCGTGGCAAACAATGAGCGGATTCGGTTTGCGTCGATTCATCAGTTCCCCGCTTATCCCGGGACTGGAGCGAAATCGTTCGCGAACATCGATAATTTTCCCATTGCGCCGTACACACCGCGCGACGCAATTCTGGAAATTGCGCGGCGTTCTCTCGAGAATTTGATCGGTTTCGAACCTGATTTGCTTCTGGTGTCGGCAGGGTTTGACGCCTACGCGCGTGATCCCCTGCTCCAACTGACGCTCGAGCGCGAAGACTTTGCGACGTTCGGTGAGTGGTTAAGTAAAATTGATACTCCGATCGCAGTCGCCCTCGAAGGCGGATACAGCAGTGACTTGCCGGAATTGATTGATGCGTTTTTAACCGCGTGGCAGCTTTAGTCTGCACATTTGCGAGGACGAATACAGGCCGATTTCCGATGTGTGAAAATCCATGTTCATCGGTGGTAATGTCCAAAGTTTGGCGCATATTCAGCGCTTCAAATCGGGCCGTAGTTCAGCTTGGTAGAACGCTTGAATGGGGTTCAAGAGGTCGTGGGTTCGAATCCCGCCGGCCCGAAAGATTTTTTAGCCGCGGATTTACACAGATGAACACAGATTGTCCGTGGCCCGAAAAACTTCATTTCTGTAATCCGTGTTCATCCGTGAATAGATGCTAAGCGCTGGAATTGTCGGGCTGCCGAACGTTGGAAAATCGACGCTTTTCAATGCCGTTACGCGAACGCACAAAGCGCCCGCGGAAAATTATCCGTTCTGCACGATTGATCCGAACGTTGGAGTTGTGGTCGTGCCCGATCCGCGGCTGCAAAAGATCGCCGAGATTTCTGATTCGAAGAAGATCACACCGACTGCAATCGAGTTTGTGGACATCGCGGGGCTCGTCAAAGGCGCGAGTGCCGGTGAAGGTCTCGGTAACCAGTTCCTGCATCATATCCGCGAAGTCGAGGCGATCGTGCAGGTGGTGCGTTGTTTTGAAAACCCGGACGTTCACCACGTCAGCGCGACCATTGATCCCGTGCGCGACATCGAGGTCATAAAT
>DASXYB010000107.1:0-23986 GCA_036502745.1 Candidatus Udaeobacter sp. | reverse complement strand
AACCACGAGCCGGTTTCAGGATCGACATAGCGATTCAACAAATAACCGTCGCGATGCATCAAACCCACTTTCATTTTCATCATGCGCAGGCTTGCTGCCGCTTCGCATGCCAGCAAACCACCTCCAACGACCATGATCGTTTTCTCCAAATTGGCCATTTCGCGCAATGCGAGCGCATCGCGAGCCGTTCGCAAATAAATCACATTGCCAAGATTTGTTCCTGCCATTGCAGGACGTCCTGGCCGGCTGCCCATCGCCAGACACGCCTTGGTAAATTCGATGCTTTCACCATTCGCCAGCACGGCAAGGCGCCGTTCGATGTTCAATTGCGTGACTACAGTGCCAAAGCGTGCCTCGATTTTGTGCGCCTCGAACCAGCGCTCATCGAACTCCTGGAGTTTCTTGAGATTCGATTCCTTTTCTCGCAAAAAGCTCTTCGAAATGATCCAGCGTTTGTAAGGCGGGAATGCTTCTGCGCCGACCAGGGTGATGGAACCGCGCTTGTCATATTTGCGAATGCCTTCGCATGCACTCGCTCCACCGATGCCTGCACCAACTACGAGATAATCGCGCCGAATCATATATCAGACATGACCATAATTTCATCCGCAGTGCGCCGACAAGCGAAATCGTGCGAGCGCCACTGATTTAGCATGTCCAAGCCATTCGTTCTTGCCTTGTCGCTTTTTCTTTGAGCACACTGCCGTCGCCATGAACCAATCCACTGCTCAGCTCAAGGATACGACAGCGAATCCGGCGCCCCTCGGGTTGCTCGGCTTCGGCATGACCACGGTGTTGCTAAACCTCCACAACGCGGGGTTTTACGAACTCAATAGCATGATTTTGGCAATGGGGATGTGCTATGGCGGCGCGGCGCAAATTGTGGCTGGCATTATGGAATGGCGGAAAGGCAACACTTTTGCCACCACCGCCTTTCTTTCGTACGGCTTGTTCTGGTTCTCGCTCGTCGCGCTGCTTATTTTGCCCAAGTTAGGATGGGCCACGGCCTCCAGCGACACTGCGATGGCGGCTTATCTTTTTATGTGGGGTCTGTTCAGTGCAGTGATGTTCATTGGCACGTTCCGTTTGCATGTCGCCGGGCAGGTCGTTTTCGGTTCGCTGACAATTCTTTTCTTTCTCCTGGCGATCGGCGATTTCATTAATGCAAGTCCAGGTTTCAAACATTTCACTGGGTACGAAGGAATTTTCTGCGGATTTTCTGCCATCTACGCCGGTCTCGCGCAGGTGCTCAACGAACTCTACGGCAAGGTGATTTTGCCACTCGGTCCTGTGATGAAGTAGTTGGGATTTTGGCCGACGAAACACACGAATAATCGCCAAAAAAGAAAATTTCTTCTGAATGCTTCGCGTTGATTCCTGCGGTTTCGTGGCACCTATCTTTTCAACAGGCTCGCGGCGAGTTTAAGGGCTGAATCGCTTTTGCCGCCAAGCATGCGAGCGATCTCTTCCTGCCTCGTTTTGCCGGTGACTTCATGCAGATTCGAAAACGTGCGACCGCTCGTCACGTTCTTCGTCACCACAAAATGTGACGAGGCAGTTGCGGCGACTTGCGGCAAATGCGTGATGCAGATTACCTGACGTTCGCGTCCTAACGTTTGCATCTTCGCACCCACGGCATGCGCGATTTCGCCGCCGACGTTCGTGTCGATCTCGTCGAAGACCAGCAATGGAATTGAATCATGTGCAGCGAGCGCGGATTTGATCGCGAGCATCAGCCGCGAAATTTCGCCGCTTGATGCAATCGCGCGAAGCGGTTTCAACGGCTCGCCTGGATTTGGCGAGAACAGTAATTCTACCGAATCAAAGCCGTTCGGGCGTGGGGTGTCGAGCAGAGTGAGTTTTACTTCGAATTCTGACTGACGAAATCCAAGATCGCGCAGATTACGGCGAATATTTTCGGAAAGTTTCGGCGCAAGCTTCAGGCGCGATTTGCGCAGCGCTTCACCGGCGCGATTCATTCGCGCGCGAACATTTTCGATGTCTTTCGCCAGTCGCTCCAACTCTGCGTCGCGTCCTTCAATCTTCCGCATTCGTTCCGTCGCACGTTCACCGAACGCGAGCACGTCCGCAATTGAACCGCCGTATTTGCGCTTGAGCGTTTCAAAGAGTGAAACGCGTTGCTCAAGTGCGACGAGCTGTTGCGGATCGAGATCTAGCTTCTCAGCGTAAGCGGAGAGAGTGCGCGCGATTTCGGAAAGCTCGACCACAGCAGCAGCGTGCGCCGACGAGAATTGCGCGATCGAGTTGTCGATTTTTTCCAATTCTCGAAGAAGCCGTTGCGTTTCGGCGAGCTGTGAGAGAATTGAATCGTCTGCTTCGGAAAGTCTGTTCGAAATCCCGCCGGCGAGCTCGATCAATCGTTTGCTGTTACTGCCGAGTTTGTAGCGCTTCTCGATTTCTTCTTCTTCTTCGCTCGCGACGAGATTGGCTGACTCGATCTCGGTGATTTGGTGCCGAAGCAAATCCAGCTCCTGTTCGCGCGCGGTTTCCGCCGTGTTGAGCGCTGAGTGTTCGGCGAGCAATGTCTGCAATTGCCGATAACGCATTCGATACTCCTCGAGCTGTTGCTCGGCGCGCGCGAAAGAATCGAGCAAGCTCAATTGCCTCTCCGGCGAAAGCAACGACTGGTGATCGTGAGGACCATGAAGATCCACGAGTTCATCCCCAAGATTTTTCAACACCGACAATGTCGTTGGCGACCCGTTGATGAATTGGCGATTAGTCCCACTCGAGGAGAGAGTCCGTTTCAGGATCAAATCGTCTTCGCACATCTCTATGCCCGCTTCAGTGAGGTTGGAATTTAGCTTTTGCAATTCCGCTCCACTAAACACCGCTTCGACGGTACAAAGATCAGCACCGGTGCGAATCAGCGATTTGTCCGCGCGCTCACCCAGCAAAAGTTGCAGCGCGCCAATGATGATTGATTTCCCCGCGCCTGTTTCTCCCGTGACCGCGACAAACCCCGGCCCGATCTGCCACTCGAGCTCTTCCACGAGCGCGAGATTTCTAATTCGCAACAGATTGAGGGTCGAAGCCATCGCGGAAGTTGGTGATTATTGTCGGAAGATTTCAAACCTTCGGCGATGTACTTTCAACTTGAAATCTTTCCCGACTGCGTGCGAGAGAACTTAGTGCGGAATTCACTGGAATTTCCAGCGGCCCTCTCGTCGTCCCTAGGTTTTAAGAATGGGATGAAAACCGGCTTGGCGAAAATGATGATCCGTGGTGAAAGCGTCGCGAATGTGCAGCTCGCGCATGACAGCGAAACTGACGCAGTCGGTGAAGGACCATTGTTTGTCGGGATGTTTGCGAAACCAGGTAGTGGCCGCGTGAAAACGCGTCGGATCGATCCATTCAAGGCGGAGCGCCTCGCTGCGTTCGATTGTATCGAGAAAATCCATCGCCGCCCGATGACTATGGCGTACCAGCAACAGAGTGATAGTTTCGTCGGCCACGTATTCGGTGGTGAGAAAATGCCGGCCTTTGCGAATCAGCTCCTGCTGGTGCCGGACCGCCGTTGTATGATGTTGATCCCCAGCGTCCCACAAGGCGAGGAAACCCGCTGTGTCCATGAAAACTTCAGTCGCGGCCATAAACGATGTGGTCGATATCGGCATGTCCGGTCTTGCCTCTTGGACTGGCGGTGGCCCGAGAAACGATGGTCAAAAAAGGATCATTTGACAGGGCCTTATTGGCCGCGCTCGTCAGCGGCTCTAGCCGCGCAGCGGGCTTACCCCGGTGCGAGAGCAAGAGCCGTTCGCCCTTTGCGACGCGCCGAAGAACGGATTGAGCATTTTGACGAAACTCGAGCATGGTTACGCTTTTCATACAACATGAAGTTTAAGTTCAAGTTTATGTTAGCGCAAACCCTCAATGATTCTGGTTTGTCACATCGTTTTCCGGTCGCATCCAGCCGCCCGCGCAACCGACGGCGTGCTGCGTCCAAGCGCTCACGGCTGGCTGCTTCTCGAAGCGTGATCGATCTCATGCGCGCAACCCCGGTGACAAACCTCACCTGGTGATTCCGCGTTCGCTCTTTTCGATGAATTGGATGAGTTCAGTGATCTCTTCTGTATGGGGCAGTTCTTTCTGCATCGCTTCGATTGCCTGACGTCGGTTGTACTTGGAGCGATAAATCACGCGGAACGCTTCTTTGATCAGCTTAACGCTTTCAGGCGGGTAATTCTTCCGTTCCAAACCGATAAGATTAACGCCGCGAATCGCGGCCGGATTGCCGTCCGCGATCATGAACGGTGGAACATCCTGGACGATTTTCGAGCAGCCGCCGGTGATGGCGAATCGTCCGATCCTGCAAAATTGATGTACCGCTGTGAGGCCTCCCATTACGGCGTGGTCTCCAATCTGAACGTGTCCGGCCAGTGTGCCGTTATTGGAAAAAACGACCTGGTCTCCAACAGTGCAGTCGTGTCCGATGTGACTGTACGCGAGAAAATTTCCGGAGTTACCGATCCGCGTCTTGCCTTCGCTCGTCGTGCTGCGGTTCACAGTCACGAATTCGCGAAACGTGTTTTCGCTGCCGATCTCCAAATACGTCGGTTCGCCGCGATACTTCAAATCCTGTGTTTGCTGGCCAATCGAGCAGTAAGCGTAAAACTTGTTCTTCGCGCCAGCCTTCATCGGTCCGCAAAGCGTGACGTGGTGTTGCAGCCAACAATCTGGACCAATTACCACATGGCCTCCGATGACACAGTACGGTCCAACGATTGTGCCCTCGCCGATTTGTGCCCCGGGATCAATAATGGCCGTCGGGTGAATCTGCACGTCATTCATTTATCGAGGAACGTGAACATCAACTCGCCTTCAGACACGACTGCGTCGTTCACTACGCAGTAACACTTCGTTTTCGCCATGCGATTGCCACGCGCCCTTGTTAACTCGGCGTGAATGAAAATCGTGTCGCCCGGAAAAACCGGTTTGCGAAATTTCACCTCGTCCGCGCTCATGAAATAGCCAACACGACTCGAAGTCTTCGTCAATTTGAACAAAAGAATACTGGCCACTTGGGCCATCGCTTCTATCTGCATCACTCCAGGCATGACGGGATGGCCCGGGAAGTGCCCCTGAAAAAACGGCTCGTTAATCGTGATGGATTTTATCGCTGTGATTTTGTTGTCGCCTTCGAAGCCGATGACCCGATCAACCATCAAAAAAGGGTAGCGGTGCGGAAGGATCTTCATCACCTCGCTAGTGTCCAGACCGGAATCGCCTATTGGGATGGCACGCGGTGCGCTCATCGCGCTTCTGCGCGTATACTCTCGAGCGAGCGCGCGAGCCAATTCCGCATTCGCCGAATGTCCGGGCTTCACCGCTACCACGTGACCGCGCATACGGCGACCGACTAACGCAAGATCGCCGACAACATCGAGGATTTTGTGCCGTACGAATTCGTCCGAGAAACGCAAAGGTTCCTTGCTCAAAACAGCCTCGCCGCGCACCACAATCGCATTTTCGAGGCTGCCACCCTTGATCAGGTTTTTATCCATGAGCGGTTCAACATCTTCGTAGTAAACAAATGTGCGGGCCGGAGAGATCTCGGATTCGAAAGCTGCCGGCGTAATCTCGATGGACAAGAACTGTGTGAATTTGTTGTTTGGTCCTGCTTGTGTGCACGAAACGCGAAATTTATCGTCCGGCAGTAAAACGAGCAGCGAACCTGTTTTCGTTTCCACGTGCATCGGTTCGCGCACGTCGAAAAATTTGCGCGGCTCCTCCTGAACTGTTACGCCGGCTTTCTTGATGAGATCGACGTAGGGTTGCGCGCTTCCGTCTCCGATTGGCGGCTCGTTTGCGTCCATTTCCACAATCGCGTTATCCACACCCATGGCCCACAGTGCCGCGAGTACGTGCTCGACGGTGTGCACACGCACCGAACCTTCGCCAATCGTTGTAGCGCGCTCGACGGTCTTCAGGTTCTCAATTTTCGCGTCGATCGTCGGCTCATCCTGCAAATCCTTGCGCCTAAATTTAATTCCATGATCCCCCGGCGCGGGATGCAGTTTAAGAGTCACCTTTTCGCCTGTGTGCAAAGCGGTTCCAGTGAAACCGGCGGTCTTGCCAAGTGTCTGCTGAAACTCCGGCGTAGCCATAGCGCGCTTAAATAGCAGAGATTTTGTGTGGTGACCAGCGGTGTCTGGAGAACACGCGAAGCGGTATCAACGCTGGGTGGAGAATCGCGGTGACTTGCAACTCTTATTAACACCCTGCTTTAGCTGGGTGATACACAACGCAACCCTCCGAACCGCTTCAGCGGTTTTTTGATTCAGTTTGTGAAACCGCGAAAGCGGTTCGCGTGGTCACGAGTGCAATAAACAATTCGCTGAAGCAAAGTGTTAGTAAACGCCTCACTTCAATTCAAAGTCGCCGCAGTCGAACGCCATCATTTGGTCAACATTCGAGATTCGATATTGATGCACTTTTGTGCCGTCATCCTGCCAGATATCGACGCCGTTCTCACCTTTGGCTGCGATCCATGCGCGTGTCACATTCGGCGTCTCATTGAGTTCGAACAGCGGCAGACCGTCGTTTGTTTTCAGGTAACTTCCCTTGCTATTAAATCCGACACTTAGGTCTACAAGCGGCCTTTTATCTTTCCGCAAAGGATTGCGGACCAATCGGACTTTCACCACGTTCGGTTCGATTTGCGCTGAAGGCGGTGAAGTCTCGCCCACATCATCGCGCTTCAATGGGCCGATGACGTAACCACGCGCGTGATATCGTCCAGAACGAGCGTCCTGCTGTCCATCATCCTTTCCGTCCCATCGCGTCACGAGCGCATCAGCTCCGATCGTGAAGTCGTCTAATCGCGCGTTCTGATGCAGGACGCGCACGAGTTTGCCGGCTTGGTCGTAGATCCCAAGGCTGATCGTGCCGTCCATTGGTGGAGGAACGAAACTGATCCGGACGCTTTTCGCTGGAGAGGATGAGGGCGTTTGTTCCGGAGTGGGCGAGGGCGGCGCAGATTGTTCAGGCGAAACAGAAGGAGAAGGAGACCCTCCTGGCGTGGGCGAAGGCGTTGGAGTCGGTGATTCCTGTGCGAGCGCGAAAGAAGACAAGATGGCGATCGCAAATGCGAGATTAGCTGTTGTTGTCATGTCGAGCGAAGTCGAGACATCTCTAACTGTTTAAATGAGGCGCGCTCTACCAGCAATATCGATAGATTCCCTGACTTCGCTCGGAATGACAGAGGCTAAGCATAGTAGCGCCAGTTCAGGTTCGGAAAAATGTTGTCGCGCCATTCGCAGTCGCGCAGAAATTCTTCAGCAAGATTATTTGAGACAAACTGATCGTGCAGACGGTTGAAGCGAGCAAGGTGATCGATCGAGCGTTGAGTGGCGTATTCGCGCGCAGTTCCGCTTTTCATTAGAAATGCCCAGTCACTTGATTGCGCCAGTAAAAGCTCGCGGGCGAGCTGTTTCAAAACACGCTCAGTAATTTGTAGAGCAGACGTTCCGCCTGCCGATCTTCCGCCTCCCAGCCGATGCGGTTGCCCTACAGCACCAGAAGCCTCTTTTGCGAGGTCGATCATTTTTTGCGCTGCCGTGTTGAGTTGCGGATAAATCCAAGAGTTACTCGGATCGAGCCACACGGTGAGATGGCCGTTCTCACCCCACGTGGAAGGAGCGGGCTCAACGATCTGCTGCGTGGGATGCGCGGCCAAATATTCACTCGGCGTTGTGAGGTGAACATCTGGTTCGTTTGCTGTGCGGCGAATGAATTGTTCCAGGAAAATTGGTCCTTCGAACCACCAGTGGCCGAACAATTCCGCATCGAAGGGAGCGACAACGATCGGCTCGAAGCCGACTTCGCTAATTTCGTGAATCTGCTCATGGATTTGTTTTAGAAAGTGAATTGCATGTTGTGCTGCCGCATTTTCCGCTGCCGTTCGGTCATACAGCTCTTTCTCGTCGCCGCGTCCGGTGATTCGATGATATTTTACACCGGAGAATTTTCTGGTTCCGCGCGCGATTGATCCCAAGTGTTCCATGGGCAAATCGAAACCAATATCGCGATAAAATTCCCGGTAAGCTGGATCGCCGGGATAGCCTTCGTGTGCACTCCAGACTTGGTGGCTCGCAGCGGGATCACGTGCGAAGGCGGCTGGTCCTGCTGGTGTATAACATGGAGCGTAAATGGAGCAGCACGGACGCGGGATCCCAAAGAGCAACCCGTGTGCGTCGACAACGAACCAGCGAATATTCGCTTCCTGTAACCTCGCTTCGATGCCGGGAGCATAACCGCATTCAGGTAACCAGAAGCCGGCAGCCTCTCCGCCTAAAAACTCGACATATGCGTCGCGTCCGATCAAAACCTGCGCACGCGCTGCGGCAGGCGATTGCTGCTCAAGGATCGGCAGCAAGCCGTGTGTTGCCGCGCTGGCGATTGTTTCGAGCGCACCGGTCTGTCGCAACTCACGAATGATCGAGAGCAGGTCGCATTTCCATTCCTCCACGAAGTAGCGGCGAGTTTCTGAAAACAGATCGATATAAAATTCAGCCAGCTCGCAAAGCTGCGGATGTTTGCGATTTCGTTTTCGTTCGCGAGCAGCAAGGTCGATCAAAAGATCCAGGTGTTGCACGTAACGCTCGCATAGCAGCTGGTCCTGAAGCATCGCGCAAAGCGTCGGCGTGATCGACATCGTGAGTTTAAACGGCACAGAATCGTCGACGAGTCGCTGCATCATGCGCAGCAACGGGATGTACGTTTCGGTGATCGCCTCAAATAACCACTCTTCCTCCAAGAAATGCTCGTGCTCAGGATGACGAACGAACGGGAGATGAGCGTTTAGAATGAGGGCGAAATGGCCGGGCATTGGCAAAACTAGAAGAGCAGCAAACGACAGGGCAAGGTGGATCGGCTTCTCCTAAAGACGATGTCGACTTAGCGCTGGCGGCGCAATTACTTTGGCAACGCGTTGAAGACAACGCGTTCCACCTAAAGCGTCCGGCAAAAGTCCTGGAAGCGATCCAGACCTTTTTTGATCACGTCGAGGCTGGTGGCGTAACTGAAACGAACAGTGCGATCATCGCCGAAGGCAGCACCCGGCACCACAGCGACATTAGCTTTGCTTAGCAAGCGGTCGGCGAAATTTTGGGACGTGAGTCCAAGCTGGCTGATGTTTACCAAAATATAAAACGCACCCTGCGGTTTGATCGCGGTGATATTGGAGATCTTGGAGAGGCGGTCGAACATGTAGTTGCGACGCATATCGAATTCCTCACGCATATCGGAGAGCGGTTGTTGATCGCCTTTGAGCGCGGCAAGGGCGCCGTATTGCGAAAAGGACGACGGATTCGAACTGGTATGGCTCTGGATTGAATCGACCGCTCTCGTGACCGCATCAGGCGCAGCGAGATAACCGAGGCGCCAGCCTGTCATCGCGTAAGATTTGCTAAATCCGTTGACGGTGATTGTGAGATCGTACGCTTCCTTTGACAGAGACGCGATGCTCACATGTTTGACGTCATCGTAAACGAGCTTTTCGTAAATTTCGTCGGACAACACGTAAATGTCTTCCTCCGCGGCGACGCTGACGATCGCCTCCAATTCTTCACGCGTGTAAACAGACCCAGTTGGGTTGCCCGGACTGTTCATGATCAACATCTTTGTGCGGGGCGTCATCGCGTTTTCGAAATCCTCCGGGCGCATTTTCCAGGCGTTGCGTTCGCTGGTGGGCACGATCACAGGCTCGGCGCCCACTAATCGCACCATGTCTGGGTAGCTCACCCAATACGGCGCCGGGATCACGACTTCATCGCCGGGCTGACAAGTCGCCAGAATCGCATTGTAGCATGCGTGCTTCGCGCCATTACTCACGACGATCTGTCCGGCGCGATAATTCAATCCGTTGTCGGCTGCGAATTTGTCTGCGATTGCCTGGCGCAGTTCCGGGATGCCAGCGTTTGGCGTGTACTTCGTAAAACCAGCTTCCAACGCTTCGATTGCGGCCCTTTTAATGTGCTCAGGTGTATCGAAATCGGGTTCGCCTGCACCGAATCCGCAGACGTCGATGCCTTCTGCTTTCATGGCTTTCGCCTTGCTATCGATTGACAGAGTCAACGACGGAGTCAGTTGAGCGGCGCGTTCAGAAATTTCCATGGCAATAGTGTCCAAAATGGGAGCGCATACTATTGGCGGCGATAGAAGTTTTCAATCAGAGGTTTGAAATTATTTTCTTCGACTCGAATAATCGTCATTTCGCGTTTCGCATTCTCGACGGAGTCGGATGCATGCGCGGCGTTGACCATGATCGTTTGTCCGAACTCCTTTCGAATCGAACCGGGAGGCGCTTTTGCCGGATCAGTGGGGCCGAGCACGTCGCGAATTTTGCGCACCGCGTCCACGCCCTGGTAAACAATGGCGATTGATTTCTCGGTGCCGGGCGCGTCGCGTTCGTCTGGATGACACTCGCTGGGTTTTTTACCGGCCATAAACTCGATGATGCTCTCCCAGTTTTCGCGCCCGGTTTTTGGACTGAGCTTTTTCTCAAGGACCGGCAGCACAGGCCCGTAAAACTCCTCCGCCTGTGCCACGCTCATTTGGTGAACTTTGAAGCCGACAATCGAGAGGCCGGTGCGTGAAAATACTTCGATTACGCCGCCTGGACGCAGATTCGGGAACCGGAAATTGTCCGGCTTAATAAGCACGAGCGTTTTTTCGATTTCCGCGCTAGGTGGAAACGGCACAGCGTAATCCACAATTCCACCATCCGAATCAGAAAATTCCGCCCACAGTTTTAAATCGCGTTCGACCGCGCCCGGTTGGAATTCAGTGACCACTCCCGGTTCGAAGTAGACCACCTTCTCTGAATCATCGGTAATGTAATCACCGTAGGTGTCGCGAATTGTTTCACCGCTGGTGCGCTCGTGCAGGATGTGACCCACGACGTGATGAATCTTTTCCACAGCGTCCGGTCCGCGGAAGATTAGAAACAATAGACGCGCGTGTTCACCGTTCTTCTCCTCGGTAAAATTTTTCAGCACGTATTCGCGAATCAATTGCTGCGTGGCGCGATGGCTCGGATCGCTTTCCGTCACAATCGTGTCGGCGTAGCGCTTAGTTAGCTCCGCGCCGGGAGCGAACATTCGACCTCCGACCAAATCGAGGCCGGTGCGGGAAATCAATCGGCCAACGATGCCGCCGGTGCGCGATTTCCGCATCGAATAAGGTGTGACAATGGCGTAAGCAAGCTGTTCTGATTGCATCGGTTTTACTGTAGCGGCGGTCTGTGAGTGCCGCAAAAATTTGCCGAGCCGTGCTTCGATGGCGGCAGAGTGTCGACGCGCTGCCCCAGAATGCCCACCCATTTTCCGTGGCGTTTCGTATTGATGATGTTGAAGCCGTTCCGTTGCAGTGCATGAACCAATTCGTCTTGTTGGCTGCGCAAAATGCCTGACAGAATAAGCCACGCGCCGCTGCGTAGTTTGGGCAGGATTTCGGTAAGCAACTCGCTGTATAAATTTGCCGTAATCACATCGGTCTTGTGTGTCGGGTTCCACTTGTGCACATCGCCTAATTGAAAAGCCGCGCCGCGAATTTTGTTCAATCGCGCATTTGATTTGGCCACCGAAATCGCTGCGGGATCGTTGTCGACACCAATCACCCGGCCGGCACCGAAACATTTTGCGGCCAATGCAAGAATACCGCTACCGGTTCCGAGATCGAGAAGCGACCATCCGGGGTTCCAGCAGCGGGTCAGTTGTTCCAGGAAACGAAGCGACATTGCTGTCGTCGCATGCTCGCCAGTTCCGAATGCCAACGAAGCTGGAATTATCATGTGCGAGTGGCCTTTGTGCCGTGATAGTCGAGACACTGAGGTCCCCTCCACACTGGAAATGTTCAGTCGTTTGCCGATCTTGATTGGCTTTGAATCGGCACGCGGAAATCGCTTCAGCCAATTGCGCGGCAAGGCCTCGATTCGGCCGCCAAATTCCTTGAGCAGGGCAGACGAATCGCTCCGCGAGCGGCATACGATTTCCAGTTCCAGACGCTTACGCTCGGGTCGGCGTACGATCACGAGCTGGCCGAAAGCGCGCGCTTGAATGAGGTTTTCGTGCGCTTGAACCCAATGCAGTTCGGCTCTTTTGCGCCACAGATACACAGGGAGAATGCTTTAGCTTCGAGTTTTTGGGCGACCCGCTTTCGCCAAGGCTACGGCGCGCTCGCTCCAGCCTTCGCTTTGCGCTCCGCTTCCAAGCGAAGGCTGGAGCGGGTGACGAGGCTCGAACTCGCGACGTCCACCTTGGCAAGGTGGTGCTCTACCAACTGAGCTACACCCGCAGTTTTGAGAGGGACAATAATGTCCAGCCAGCCGCGCCACGCAACCTTTTAATTGCCGCCGGAAGCCCAGAATTGTTGAATCCAAATCGGAGGTTCAGTGCATCCTATGATCAAACACTCTATGAAAAAATTATTTGTCCTCTGTATGTGCTGCCTGGGCGTGTATGGCACCTTATTTCCGCAGTCTCCAACCGGAACTCCGATTGCCAGCCCGACAGCGCCGACGGCAGTAACGGCCGCGACAGCGGCAACCTCAACAGCGGCGCCAGTATCAACACCAACGGCAGCACCTAGTGCGACGTCTAATTCCGCTTCATCCGATCTCGCTGACAAGATTCATCGAAAGCTGGAGAAAAAGCTTGGGCACAAGCACGGCATCACCATTGATGCCGGTGACAAAGATGGCGATCATGTAGGCGGTAGCAACGATATCCCTGGCGAGATAATCCCACTCGTGGGAATCGTTTTCCTGTCGATATTCGGTGCGCCTGTTCTGATCGTGATCTTAATCGGAGTGTTCGCTCTTTTAGTAAGCCGTAGCAGGCAACGCACGATCCGGCTGCTTGTGGAGAAAGGTCAGCCGGTTCCCGCAGAACTGCTTGCGCCAGCCACGCGTGCGGTGCGGCGGCGCTCGGATGTGCGGCGCGGAGTTGTGTGGACCATGGTCGGCCTCGGTCTGATGATATGGCTCGCAGCTGTGAACGATTGGGAAGGCGGCGCGTGGTCGTTCGGCCTGATTCCGTTCCTGATTGGGCTTGGTTATTTGATTGTATGGAAATTGGAAAACAAAAAGGACATTCCGCCTCCGCCTCCGGCACCGTAATATTGCGGTCGTGGAACTCACTGATGCGGACCTCGTTACCCGAGTTCTTGCCGATGACGATCAGCACGCCTTCGGTGAACTCGTGCGCCGGCATCAATCGAGCGTGCGCGGACTTCTGCGCCAACTCACCCGCACGGATATTGCTCTGGCAGACGACCTTGCGCAGGAAGCTTTTCTCCGGGCATATAAAAACATTCGCAGTTTTCGCGGCGAAGCGCGATTTTCCACATGGCTTTATCGGATCGCGTACAACTGCTTTCGCGAGGACGCGCGCCGTCGCAAGGAGTTGGTGGGCGTGGACGAGGAGCAATGGCAGTCAGAACAGGATCCGCATACTGTCGACCCCGGTTTGAGACACGATCTTATGCACGCGCTTAATTTGCTTCCCTTACATGAGCGCACCGCGATTGTACTTTGCTGCCAGAACGGTTTGTCGCACGATGAAGCCGCACGCGTTTTGGACATTCCACTTGGGACCGTAAAAACGAATGTTCTGCGCGGACGCGAAAAGTTGAAACGCACGCTGGCGGCGTGGGGACCGAATTGATAGAGTGAATCCAATGATCGACGACGAGACGCTAGATCGACGACTGCGCGAAGCAGTGCCCTATCTTAACGACGACGGATTTACCGCGCGCGTCATAGCAAGTCTGCCCGTAGCGCGGCGCGAGCCCCAATGGTTGCGTGCAATGATTGTCCTTGGCCTCGCGTTACTCGGAACAGGAATGGCTTACTTCCTTTCCGGTGGCGGCAGCCTGGTTCGTGAAGGCGTGGTTCAGATGGCGGATTTCCCGATTTGGCTGTTGCTTGTGTTCGCGTTTGGTTGCGGCCTCGTCGTCGGCGCGTTCGCAATCATCTTCGCCATCCGCAAAACTCCTGAACTGCGCGATCTGACTCGGCTGGATTTTTGAAGCCGCCGAGTTGATTACGCCTTAGCTAACTCGCGCGCCTGTTGCACATCGCGCTCAATTTGCTGAACCAGCGAATCAACGTTCTCGAATTTCCTCTCTGGCCGGAGGTAACGGACGAAGCGGAGCTCGAGATCTTTGCCGTAAATGTCGCGATCGAAATCAAACAGGTAAACCTCCAGGATTCGATCCGATTTGCCGCTGCCCATCGTCGGTCGATAACCGAGATTCACCACGCCCGGATAGACAACACCTTCGAGCCTTGTTTCGGCAAAGTACACGCCGTTCGGCGGAAATTGCTCGCTGTGGGCACTCAGGTTTGCGGTCGGAAATCCGATTTTCTTTCCCAGATCATCGCCGTGCACAACAGTTCCGAGGATCGTGTATTCGCGGCCAAGCATGGTCGCCGCTTTTTTTAGATCGCCTGCTGCGATAGCGCGACGAATCGTTGTGCTGCTTACAAGTTCGCCATTGACACTCACCGGTGGAATTCCCACGACGTCGAAATCAAACTGCGCACCCAGTTTTTCAAGCAACTGGAGATTGCCACGGCGATTTCTTCCAAACGACCATTCGTGTCCGACGCAGGCTTCACGCAGCGGTTTCGAATGCTGCACCAATTGCTGCACGAAACCCTCGGGTTCGGTGGCGGCAAAATGCTTATCGAACGGAATGATCAGAAGATGTCGCACGCCAAGCGCGCGAATGAGAGCGATCTTGTGCGATGTAGCGGTAAGCAGGTGCGGCGCTTTGTCAGGCCTCAATATTTTTTCCGGATGCGGATCAAACGTGACTACAACAGGCGTTCCATTCACCGCTCGAGCATGTTCCGCAGAAGTCGAAATCACTGCCTGATGCCCAAGGTGGACACCATCGAAGACACCGATTGCGACAAAGAGCGGGCCTTGCAAGCGCGATAACTCGGAGATGCATCGAAGCGCTTCCATCAGGCAAATGGCGAATGACCAATAACGAATGACGAAATAATAACGACGCACGAATAAGCAATGCACGGTGTCCGTGAAATCATTCGGGCTTCGATATTCGGATTTCCTTTGACCTTGGACATTCGGATTTCGTCATTCGCCTCACGCTCCACGCATCCTGGAAACTTCCGGCAAACTTAGCATTCGCTTGAGAATTTGGTCCTGCATCGCGTTTTTGATTTCGTCGACAGTGATAGCATTGGCGACCTCGAAGCGGCCGGATTTCGTCCGCCGAAGCGATTTCAAATGCGCGCCACAACCGAGCACTTCGCCGATGTCGTTAACATAGGTGCGGACATAAAAACCTTTGCTGCAGAGCACGGTGAAATCAATCTCGGGCAATGCGATCCGATCGATCGTGTAGCGATAGACGTGGACAAGGCGTGGCTCGCGCTCCACTACTTTTCCTTCGCGCGCCAGCTTATACAATGGCACACCGCCGTGTTTTTTTGCCGAAACCATCGGTGGCAACTGGTAGAAATCGCCGCGGAACTTTTCGAACGCGGCGCGAATTTGATTTTCATCCAGCGGAGGCACCGGACGTTCCTGGATCACTTCGCCTTCACGGTCCTGTGTGCTGGTCGTTAGGCCGAGCACGAATGTGCCGACGTATTCTTTGTCCTCACTCATGAGTAAATCCTGAACCTTTGTGCCACGTCCGATAGTGAGCAGAAGCAGGCCGGTGGCGATTGGATCGAGCGTGCCGCAATGGCCAATCTTTTTCGTTCCAAGTTGTCGTCGCGCCAGCGCGACAACGTCGTGCGACGTCATCCCTTCGGCTTTATCCACGAGCAGGACTCCGTCAGGAGATGGAGGCGCGTTTAACGGCTTCACGAGTTTCCTCCAAAACTTTTTCTTCAGTTTCCGATAACGTTCCCGGCACGCGCGCGCCCGCAGCGAGTGTGTGCCCACCGCCGCCAAATTTCTGACAAATCGCACACACATCCACCCGTTCGTCTTTGGAACGCATGCTGACGCGCACCTTTCCATCGGAAAGCTCTTCGAAGAATACAGCGACGATGACGCCGTGGACTGCGCGGAGGTGATCGATCAATCCTTCGTTGTCTTCGGGAATCACACCAAGTTCCGCCGCATTCTTTAAAGTGAGGCCAAAACTTGCGATTTGACCACATTCACTAAAACGCATCGTTCCCAACAGCTCACGCAAAAGTTCGAGTCGGCGCCGAGGGTAGTTCTCGTATAGTTGCTGGCTAATCTTCCCGACGTCGAGTTCGCCGTCGCGCACCAACCCGGCAGCAATTTCAAACGTCCGCGCGCTCGTTTTCGGATATTGAAACGACCCGGTATCGGTTGAAATGGCAGCGAAAAGATTTTCGGCAATATCGTGGTCGAAGGGCAGGCCCTGGCTCTTGATTAATCTGAAAATGATTTCTCCCGTTGCGGGCGCGCTTGGATCAATGATCACCAAGTTCCCATAGCCTGGGTTACTGACGTGATGATCGATGTTGATCCAGATCTTTGCCGACCCAACCGCGGCCATCGTTGTGCCCAATCGGTTTTGAATTGCGGTGTCGAGCGCGAGGGCAACATCTACGTGCTCTGGCGTTGTCGGTGGTTTTCTCAGCAATTCAGCGCGTGGAAGGAACGAATATTTCTCGAGCATCCCTTCCTGATTCCAGATGCGGACGCTTTTACCAAGTTTCAGGAGTGACAGCCCAAGCGCGAGCTGGCTGCCAAGCGCATCGCCATCGGGACGAACATGACTGAGCACAACGAACTCCTGATGTTCGCGAAGGACGCGGCCGATCTCTTCGAACGTCGTGTTACTCACTCGTCTTGGCCGTCCCGTTTGCCGAGGTCGTCCAAAATTTCAAGCACGCGCGCACCCCGCTTGATCGACTCGTCGAGATGAAAAATCAGATGCGGCGTATATTTCAACACGACGTTCCGGGACAGTTCCGCTTGCAACGCCGGCCGATGCGCCTCCAGCTTGTCGATTACCCTTTGGCCCTTATTGGTGCCGAGAGTGCTCACGAAAACGTGCGCGCTCTTAAGATCGGGGGTGACATCGACCGCATTAATGCTGACCAGTGCCCCTTCGAAATTAATTTCGCGGCCGATGATGCCACTTAGCTCGCGTTTCACCACTTCATTTACGCGTAATTGCCGATGTTTCATATTTCCGAAGGCATTTCTGGGAAACGCCGCGTCCGCCGAGGCGGACGGGTTACAATTTTTGAGCGATCTGCTCGAGCTGATAGCACTCGATCACGTCGCCCACCTGATATTCGCTGAAGTCGCCCAGTCTGATTCCGCATTCCAGACCGGACCGCACTTCTTTCACGTCGTCTTGGAACCGGCGTAGCGTCGAAATACCCCCGTCGTAAACGGGTTGGCGCCTTCGCAAGATGCGAGCACGCGCCGTACGAGCAATCCGGCCATCGGTCACGAGGCAACCAGCAACGATTCCTCTGCTCAAGTTGAAAATCTGTTTTACCTCCGCGTGTCCAATGACGGTTTCTCGCAATTCTGGATCCAGCAGGCCCGCCATAGCGTCTTTCATTTGGTCGAGCAGCTCATAAATAATGCTGTAAAGCTTGACCTGCACGCCTTCGCGTTTTGCAGCCGGAACCGCCATGCTCTCGACCTTCACGTTAAATCCGACGACCACCGCGTTGGATGCACTCGCTAACAGAATGTCCGATTCCGAAATCGGCCCGACAGCAGAGTGAACAAGTTCCAGATCGACCTTTTTCGTTTCGATCTGTCTCAAGGCGTTGATGATTGCTTCGACGGAACCTTGTGTATCGGCTTTCAAAACGAGCCGCAGCACTTTTTTGCCTTCGGCGGTTTCGAGCAGCGTCTCAAGCGTGGCGCGTTGCGGCACGAAAAGCTTGTTCGTGCGCTTTGTCTCAAGTCGCTCGTCGCTCAGCTGCTTTGTGGTGCGCTCCGATTCCATAACCAAAAATTCGTCGCCTGCATTCGGCAGACCGATGAACCCAAGAACTTTCACGGGTGTGGAAGGCCCGGCTTGCTTGACGGGGTTGCCACGGTCGTCGAGGAGGGATTTTACCTTTCCGCTGTAGTCGCCGCAGATAAAAGGATCCCCGATTTTCAGTGTGCCCATCTGCACAATTACGGTGGCGGTAGGCCCTCGGCCTGCTTCCACTTGTGCTTCGATGACTGTGCCCCGCGGTCTGGCCGTTGGCGAAGCCTTTAGTTCCATCACCTCCGCTTGAAGCGACATCATCTCGAGCAGCTGATCGATTCCCGTGCCTTTGGTTGCTGAGACGGGGCAAATGATCGTTTCTCCTCCCCAATCTTCCGGAGTAAGACTGCGCTCTTGCAGTTGTTTCTTAACGCGATCGAGGTTCGCACCGGGAAGATCCATTTTGTTGACGGCGACCATGATCTTCACATGCGGCGCGGCCTTGGCGTGATTTATCGCCTCGATAGTTTGCGGCATGAGGCCATCGTCGGCCGCAACCACCAGCACCACGATGTCGGTCACATTGGCGCCACGCGCGCGCATAGCGGTGAATGCGGCGTGTCCCGGCGTATCGATGAACGTGATTTTGTGTCCGTTATGATCGACGCTGTACGCGCCGATGTGCTGAGTAATCCCGCCGGCTTCGCCAGCAGCCACGCGCGTCTTTCGAATCGCGTCTAACAAACTGGTTTTGCCGTGATCGACGTGCCCCATGAAAGTGATAATCGGCGCGCGAGGCTTGAGTTCCTCCTTCTTCTCAATCACCGGAGGAGGCGGCGCGACTACGGGCTGTTCGACTTTATGAACACCGCCGCCTTTTTCCCGCCGCTCTTTTTCCAGAATAAACCCGTGCTTTTCTGCAATCTTCGCAGCGATATCCGGCTCGATTGTCTGATTGATGTTGGCAAAAATATTATGCGTCATCAGCTCCGCGATTAGCTGATGCGGTTTCAGTGCGAGCTCGTTTGCGAAATGTTTAACAACGATTGGAGGCTTGATCAAAAGGACCTTCTGCTCTGGCCCGGCTTCAACTTCAGCAGGAGTCGAAGTCACTTCGACAACCGGTTGCTCTGCCGGCTCGAATCGCGGGGGTTCCGCTGTAGGTACCTCTACAGGGGACGACTTGTTAGCGTCGATCGATGCGCGGATACGTGAGATGGGCGGTAGAACGGTGCGCTTTGTTTTTATCTCGCTGTCCTGAGATTTTTTTGCCGGTCGTTTCCGGTCAATCAGCGAGACAGTTTCCGGGTGCGGTGGGGCGTGTGCCGGCTGGCTCTGCTGCGTTGCGGACGCACTCGGCTCCGCCGGCCCTTTGTTTGGTACCTTAGCTTTTGCCGCTACGTCGGCCGGCTTGTCAGGAGCAGTGGTCTTGCGTCCCGCCGCGCTCGGGGCTGCCTTGCGCGCTGCAGTTTTGCTGCTCGTCTTCGTTGCCATTTTTTTCCTCTAAAATTTTGCTCATGGCTCAAGCGTCCTCAAACGGAGCCATGTTAGTGTACAACTTCCTGCCGGTGCACTGCATCGTGAATTTCGCGCGCCCTTGCTTCGTCGACGCCAAGAATATCCACCAAATCCTGCACATCTGCATCGCCCAATCCTTCAAGGTTAGTAAAGCCCGATTTCACTAGTGTAAGCGCCTGTTCTTCAGTGATGGGGAGCGCGGCGGCCAGCGTTTGTGCGGCTTGAGCCACTTTTTGTTCCACGACTGTCGTCGCCGACGTATCCCTGCCGATGTTAATTTCCCAGCCGGTGAGCCGCGAAGTCAGCCGCGCGTTTTGTCCTTTTTTCCCGATGGCGAGTGAAAGCTGATCTTCATCCACCGAGATTTGCACATTCTTTTTCTCTGTATCGAAAACGAGATTTTTTATTTTCGCCGGCTTAAGCGCTTCCAGAACGTAATCCTTTGGATCTGAGCTCCACCGGATGATATCGACCTTTTCGTTGTTGAGCTCCCGCACAATGTTTTTCACCCGCGAGCCGCGCATACCTACGCACGCGCCGACTGGATCCACTTTTTCGTTCGCGCTCCACACCGCGATCTTGGTGCGATAACCGGCTTCGCGCGCAATGCCGCGAATCTCGACCGTCCCGTCGGCAATTTCGCTTACCTCCAACTCAAATAGCCGGCGCACGAAATTCGGATGGCTGCGGGAGACAATTATCTCGGGGCCGCGCACACCGTTTTCTACCGCTACGACGTAGGCGCGGAGACGATCACCAACATTGTAATCTTCTACCGCAACTCGTTCGCGCTGCGGCATGACTGCTTCGAATTTCCCAAGGTCGAGAATGACATCGGAACGATCGAACCGGCGTACGGTACCACTGACAATTTCGCCCGCCCGATCCTTAAACTCCTCGTAAATCATCTCCTTCTCAGCCTGCCGAATCCGCTGCATCATCGCTTGCTTGGCAGTCTGCGCTGCAATGCGTCCGAAATTTTTCGGCGTGACTTCGACTTCTACAATTTCGCCTATATTAGCGTCCGCCTTAATCTTACGCGCCTTCGAGAGCTCGATTTCATCCTGCGGATTAGTTACTTGATCAACGACAACCAAATTCGCGAGCGCGCGGATTTCGCCAGTTTTCCGGTTGATGTCGATGCGCAAATCGCGGGACGCGGTAACGCTCTTTTTCGAGGCAGAGAGCAGGGCATTAGACACCGCCTCGAGCAAGATTTCGCGTTTAATTCCGCGCTCTCGCTCAAGGTAATCGAGCATGGCGATAAATTCGGCGTTCATATAAAACATGCAGCCCGCAGACTAAAAAGAGTGGGACACCGTTCCCACTCCCATCAGCGCGCGGACTAGGGCTATAGGTTACGTTTGCGAACCGTTCGCGTCAAGCTGCGGATCGGTTTGATTTGACGTCCGATGCTCAGGTTCGCATAAATCCCGAGCAACAATTGAGCATTGACGATCTAATCAAGTCGCCGCTTCGAGCCGTCGCTGCGGTGGCGCTCGTGTGGGCTGCCATCTATTTGCCCGCGCTGGGTTCGATCGCCATCAAAGGAGAAGAGGGCCGCCGGATTTTGCCGGCTGTTCGGATGCTTGAGACGGGTAACTACATTGTCCCCCAGGTGGGCAGCAATCCATATTACCGCAAGCCACCGCTGGTGAACTGGGTGGTAGCCGCATCTTTCAAAGTGTTCGGCGTGCGCAACGAATGGACGGCGCGACTGCCGTCGGCCCTTTCGGTGCTTGTCGTAGCCTTAGCATTTGTCACTGTCGCGCGTGCCAGCCTCGGCCCAAAAGCATCGATTATCGCGGCTATGATCTGGCTGACGAATATCGGCATGATCGAGAAAGGCCGTTTGATTGAAATCGAAGCGTTGTATGTCTCTCTTTGCGGCCTGGCGATTATTCTTTGGCTGAGCTTCTTTCTTCAAAAAAAGTCGGCCTGGCTCATGTGGTTTCCGGCATCTGTTTTTCTCGGGTTTGGTCTGCTGGCAAAAGGTCCGACGCACCTCCTATTTTTCTACGGGATTGTGATCGCCGTGCTGGCCTATTCGAAAAACTGGCGGGTTCTTGTTCATCCTGCACATTTTGTTGCGCTCGCCGTCATGGTCGGGATCGCTGCGGCATGGGCAATACCATTTGTCCACGCCACCACGTCGCAGATTGCAATCGATAAGTGGTCGGCTCAGTACACAGGACGGCTCAAAGGCACTGATTTTAAATTGTTCGATTGGATCCAAAACGTGCCGCGTGGCCTAATCTATTTTCTGCCGTGGGTTCTTCTATTTCCGTTTGCACGGTTTTCACGACTGCAAGAGGCAAACGAACAGCGACTGGCGCGAGCGTTATCGTGGGGAATCGCAGTACCGTTTTTGGCAGTCACTCTTGTCCCTGGAGGGCTCGCCCGGTACAGCATACCGGCAATAGTCCCAGCATCGTGGCTAATGGGCATGATCTGCGCCGGAAACGCGTTGGAAAATCAGGGACGCTGGATGAAACACGAACGCATTTGGACCAAGGTCGTGGTCGCGTTCATTGGGCTGGGAATTGTGATTGGTGCGATCGGTTACCCAGTTACAGCCATTGTGTTACGTGATAGACAGCAGGTAAAAAAAGCCGCCGCGGAAATTAACGCGCTCGTCTCGTCGAACGAGACGCTCTACGCCGTAAATCCGGATTATCAGCCCATATTTTTTTATGTGAAAGCACCGATGCAATATGTGACCGACGTGGAAAATCTCCCAGATAATGTGCGCTACTTTCTTGTGCGACATAACAACGAAGCGAAGGCATTAGCGGCACAAAAATGGGCGCCGCTGCGACCGCGGCCCATTGCGCGCGTACGAGACTACAGCAAACGGGAGATGGTGCTCTTTGAAGTCGGGCTCGCGAACGAGCATTGACACGCTCTCGGATTGGAATTGGTTAGCATACTAACCATTTGTTCTTGAGAGTTATGTCTCCAGACGACAACACGGAAATATTTGGTCAACTGCTCCACGGCACAGCGCGTGCATGGCGGCAAAAGCTCGACGAGCGTCTGAAGCCAATGGGCTTAAGCCAGGCGAAATGGCGCACGCTGATGCATCTGTCGCTGGCCGGAGACGCGCTCACCCAGGCGGAGATAGCCGCGCGGCTCGGAGTGGAAGAGCCGAGTGTAGTGACACTGTTGCATCGCTTGGAGCGCGAACACTGGATAACACGTACCAATTCAGCACTGGACCGGCGATGTAAGATGGTGCTGCTGGGCCGCCGCGCGCAGCGGGTGATTGCGCAAATCAACTCAAGCGCCAAGACACTGCGGAACGAACTATTGGCAGACATTTCAACCCCTGATCTTCAAATGTGCATGGACGTGCTGGCGCATATCAAAAATCGCGCAGAGAAAAGCGACAAGCTGCGCGCCCGCGGCAACAAGGCTGTGTCACTCCGGTTGGCTAGGAACAACGGTCAGGCGAAACGAGGAAATTCGATTATAAGAAAAAGGGCAATTCGCAGGGGGTCCAAATGAAAGGCAATGCATCCGTAAGCGATCATAAAGTCATGGATTACGGCATTCCCAAGCGCTCAGCCCAGCCCGAAACGAAACGAGCCCGCACTGCGAATCATACTATTCCCAAATGGGCGTATTTGCTCTTCATCCTTCTGGCAGGGTTTGTTACCTACCGAATTTATGAACACCGCGCCGGTGAAGCTAAAGCGGCTCAGCCTGCTCCACGTCCGGCGAGTGTCGCCAAAGTGATAACGAAGGATGTGCCGCTTTACCTGGATGAAATCGGTACGTGTGCTGCCTATGAGACCGTGCAAGTGCAGGCGCAGGTGAGTGGTGTCATCATCTCGCGCCATTTCCAGGATGGCTCCGAGGTGAAAAAAGGCGATTTGCTTTTCACGATCGACCCACGCCCATTTCAGGCAGTTCTCGATCAGGCTAAAGCGCAAGCTGCGCTAGATGAGGTGACGCTCAAGCGACAAGAGGATCTGCGTGCGCGAAAGGTGGTCGCGCAGCAAGACTACGACATTGCTCTCGCTAACGCGCAGAAGTCGAAGGCAGCCGCCGAAGCTGCTCAGGTAAACTTTGATTTTTGCTTCATCAAGTCGCCGATCAACGGAAGAATCGGCCTTCGCAATGTTGATGTCGGCAACCTGGTTGGACCTTCCAGTCCGCCTCTTGTCACGATACAAGGTTTGGACCCCATCTACACGGATTTCACCGTGGCTGAGAATGATCTGCCGCTCGTGCGAAAATATCTCGGCGGTCCCAACGTAAAAGTACAAACCTATCTTCCCGATGGTTCTATTACGCCGCAGGTCGGCGATTTGTATTTCATCGACCACGCAGTGCAACCCGGCTCTGGAACGGTGAAAGCTCGTGGGGTCGCACCGAATCCCGATCGCGCGCTATGGCCATCTGAGTTTGTCCTCGTCCGCTTCATTCTCGACACGCTCAAGGACGCGACGCTTGTTCCGACGCAAGCCGTGCAGATTAGTCAGGCGGGACCGTTCGTATTTGTGGTGAAATCTGACAATACTGTCGAGCTCCGCCCTGT
>DASXYB010000106.1:0-5133 GCA_036502745.1 Candidatus Udaeobacter sp. | reverse complement strand
CGTCGAACAAGCGGTTCAAGTTTTCCAATCTGCATTTGGAGTTGTCGGCAACAACGTCGCATGTTCGTGATTTCATCGGAGTTGCCAATCCACGATTGATCAGGCGTGCAGAATAGAATCCTGTATGGCAAGCTGCTAGGTTCGTTTCAAAAGGTGAGATGCGGACGGCGTCTCTTTCAGAATGATTTCAGAAGAAGAAGCGCGCAACCAGATCTTGGAGAAGATGCGTCCGCTCGACGAACGCGCAGTTCCAGTCCGACGTGCGCTCGATTGCTTTGCAAGCCAGGATTATTTCGCACGACTGCCCCTGCCGGCGTTCGACAATTCGGCAATGGACGGTTACGCAGTCGCGGCGAGCTCCTGCAAAAAAGGCGGACGGCTACGCGTGATTGGAGAGCAACCTGCCGGCCCTGATCGGAAACTGCGTGTTAGCGTTGGCGAAGCCATTCGGATTTTTACCGGCGCGCCGCTTCCCCAAGGAACAGACGCGATCGTGATGCAGGAAGATGTTGCGCGTTACGGCACCGAGATCGCGGTGAATGTCGACGTCGAGCCTGGCGAATTCGTACGCCGGCGTGCATGCGATTTGGCTGAAGGACAGATGATTTTATCCAGAGGCGAACGAATCCGCGCAGCGACGGTTGCTTTACTAGCGTCGCAGGGTCTTGCCAATGTGAATGTCGGCGGCGAAGCAACTGCAGCAGTCATTTCCACCGGCGACGAGCTCGTGAAAACAGGCGAAGAACTTCAGCCTGGCCTGATTTACGACAGCAACTCCGCGTTGCTCAGTGCGCTCCTGCAGCGGTGCGGTGTGAGCGGGACAGCTGTGGAACATTGTCCAGATGATCGGCAATCGTTAGGCGATGCTATCAAACGCGGAATGAAAAAGCACGTTCTCATCATCAGCGGCGGTGTTTCGGTCGGAGAACATGACCTGGTGAAGGAAGCATTGCGCGAGCTCGGCGCGAAAATTGAAATCTGGCGCGTCGCGCTTAAACCGGGAAAGCCGTTTTTATTCGGATGGTTTGAGAGCGAAAGAGTTGATCCGGCAGGCAAGATGCCTGTCCTGCACCAATGCTTGGTGTTTGGCCTGCCCGGAAATCCCGTGTCGACGTTCGTGACGTTCTTACAATTCGTCCGGCCGGCGATTATGAGAATCATGGGCGCAACGAACCTCGATCTGCCGCAGGTCCCTGCGAAATTAACGGTTGGCCTAACGAACGACGGCGTTCGGCCGCATTACATTCGCGGGAAACTTCAACACGGTAAGTTTACGCCGACTGGTCGTCAGGAGTCACACGCACTTTTTGGTTTGAGTCAGGCCAATGGCTTGCTCCGCGTTGCGCCCGGTCAGTCGTTGAAAGCAGATGAAATTGTTGAAGTTCAAATCTGGGATTGACGGGCTGCTTACGAAGCTCCTTCCCCTGAGCAGGATTGACAGTAGGTGCGCGCGTTTCTAGCTTTATCGCCTTGAACCCGGGACCGGTTACCGCGTTTGCAGAAACTCCGACGGATCAAACCCGTGGGGATGCCGAACGGCTTTCCCACATCATTTTGGAAATGCAGCGCTGTTTCCTGCTGCACCTGTCCAAAGAACTCGCACCGGGTAACGTTTCGTTCCCGCAATATTTTCTTCTCGCGTATCTCGACCGCAAGGAAGTGCTCAGCATGTCGGAGATCGCCAAGAAAATGGGGCACACCACGGCTGCAGCGAGTGGTCTCGTGGCGCGTCTGGAAAATCTCCGGTACGTCGTGCGCTCCGCTGCGCGAGATGACCGCCGCAAAGTGATGGTCTGCATCACGCCTAAAGGCTCGGCTCTCGTCCGCCGAATTGGTGAGGAAATGGTGGGTAACGTTATGAAAATTCTGAATCACCTCACACCGGATGAGCAAAAGGCGTGGCTGCACATTTACGGCAAAATTTACGACTACTGTCAGTCGAAATGATTTTGCTTTGGCTGGCGGGAATGTTATCAGACTGCGTTGAATCCATTCGCCGGCTTTTGTGCGTCTAATCGCTAACGCTGTATGACAAGGTTCTTTCTTTACCTGGCGCTAATCGCAACGTTCGGGAGTTTCGTTCAGCCGAGTTTTGCCGGCAGCGAGGGAACCTATCGCGAAACAGTGTCGTCAAGCAGAGTGCCGACCTTTACGTTGGACCAAGCCATTTTCACGGCGCTGCAGCGTAACCCCACTCTTCTCAACGCAGAGCAGGAGATCAAACGAACCAAAGGCGTGATCATTCAGGTGCGCGCGCAGGCGCTGCCGCAAATCAATGCGAATGCGAATTTCCAGTGGGTTGATCCGCACCTCACAGGCGCGCGCGTGTTCGGCAACACGAGTACGTCGTCGGGATTTACACCATCCACAGCCGCTGCATCGTTGATGGAAGGACTGCCCTCGCAGGTTCGCGAGTTTCGTACGCCAGTCGTCGGTGCAACGCCAGCGCCTATTACGAACATTGAAGGGAGTGATATTTCCTACGCGATCAGTGTTACCGGGACGCAGCTCATTTTTAACGGCACAACTTTCAATCAGATCCGGGGCACATTTTTTCAACGGGACAGCGCCTACTTCGCGTTTCGTAATGTTTTGGATCAACTGATCGCCGTGGTGAAAACTCAGTTTTACCAGATCATCGTCAACCGTGACCTCGTCAGCGTGAACGAGGAAAACGTCCGGCTTTTGGAAGCTCAGTTGAAAGATCAGCAAAACCGGTTCGAAGCGGGAACGGTTCCGCGCTTTAACGTGCTGCAAGCAGACGTGCAGTTGCACAATCAAATTCCGCAACTGATTGCTGCCCAGAACAATTTGCGCATAGCCAAGTTGCAGTTGGCCAAAACTCTTGGCCTCGATTTCCAGCGGCGACGTGGTGATGCCCCGCCATTGGATGTAATTGGTGACATGCCCTACATCCCGCGCCCCATTGAACTCGCTGACGCAATCGAAATGGGTAAGCAGCGACGAGCGTTCCTGAAACAAGCTCGGGCAAACGTGTTAAACCAGCTCCAACAAGTGCGCGCAACAGCAGGCCAGTGGCTTCCCAACATCACCACGACCGGTGGCGGCGAATGGGTCAGCTCACCGATTAACTCGAGCTGGCATGATATTTCAAAGGGTTGGACCGCACTGGTCCAGGGGAGCGTGCCAATCTGGGACAGCGGCGCAATCGCCGGTCAGGTCATCCAGCAACGGGCGCTTCTTTCCGAAACAAAGATTACCTACGACGACGACGTTCGACAAGTCGAGCTGGAGATACAGCAGGCCTATTCAAATTTGCAACAGAACCGCGAGCTGATCCAAAGCCAGGAAAAAAATGTCGAACTTGCTGACGAAGCTTTGCGTCTGGCCAAAGCGCGCCTCGACGCTGGTGCGGGAGTTCAGTTGGATGTGTTGAATGCGACGGTGCAATTGCTCACAGCGCAATCGACACGCCTGCAAGCGCTGTTCGGCTACAACTCTTCATTAGCGGAATTCGATCGGGCAACCGGTGCCCAGAGCAGCTACTCGGAGCTGTTTGCCAATCTCCAACCGCGCGCGACAACAACAAAAACGTATTACACCGGCAGCGATGTAGATGCGATGGGCAAGCCGAAGGAAGTCTGGGAAGAACGAACTTCGACTACTACAACGCGAAGGACGAGTTCCAAGTAGCGACGTACAATTCCGGGAGAACCATTGAATGGAGCGGGCGCGCCCTCGCGTCACTCTGCTTTGACGCGGCGAGGGCGCCGCGGCTCCATTCACTGGGGCGGGTTGATCTAACATATGGGGTCGCAGATTTTGAATTCTCAGTAATGCAATTGCCTTTCGAACAATTTCCTGCGCTAAGCGCGATCAAAATCTGTCGCCACGTTTTCACACAAAGAATTCCCAACGTCGACGTCTCCCACGATAAAGCCGAGGTCTTGGAGGCGCTCGACGCGGTGCATCGTGAAATTCGCGACGCCAGCGACTTTGCCGATTGGCCGCTGTTCACCGCCGAACAAATTCACGGTAATGAAATTGCAGTTATCGATAGCTGTAGCCGCAGCGCGGTGAATCAGGAATTCCCCGCGTGCGATGGCATTATCACCAATCAATGCGGTGTCGCGCTAGGTATTTACGTCGCCGACTGTTGCGCAGTCTACATCGTCGACACAAACACACCTGCGATTGGCCTTGTGCACTCGGGACGCAAAGGCACTGAACTCGGCGTCGTGGCAAATGCGATCAACCAAATGATTGAACGCTTCGGCTCCGATCCCGCGAACATTATCGTGCAACTCAGCCCTTGTATTCGCCCACTCCACTACGAAATGGATTTCGCTTCTGAAATTATGCGCCAAAGTCGCGCGCTAGGCGTTCGGAACGTCCACGACTCCGGCACGTGCACCGCCTGCGATCTTGTTCGGTACTACTCTTATCGCGCCGAAAAAGGAAAAACCGGCCGAATGCTGGCCGTTCTTGGACTCAACGCAACCGCTGTGAATTAGATTAACTCCGCTTGCAGCGACGAAAAAAGTTCACGCTGGTCAGTCTCTGAAATTTTTGAAATTTGTCGCGACGCCGAAATCGCGAGCGCGCACGAACTGAATTACGGATTGAAGGTCGTCTTTCTTTTTTCCTGTGACGCGAATTTGCTGGTCCTGCAGTTGGCTCTGCACTTTGAACCCTTCGGACTTGATCGCCTGGATAATCTCCTTGGCTTTGTTCCCTTCGAGGCCTTGCTTGATCTTCAATTCTTGCCGCGCGTTGCCGACAGATGAAATCGCGGGTTCTTCCTGCTCGACATTTCGCAAATCTACGCCGCGCCTGGAGAGTTTGCCGATGACGATTTCTCGGAGCGCTCTCAAATGCGCCCCATCGTCGGCGACCAAAATAATTTTGTCCTGTTCAGGAATGATTTCCGTTTTCGTGTCCTTCAAATCGAACCGCGTCGCAAGCTCTTTGCGCGCCTGATTGAGCGCGTTGTCGATCTCCTGCTTGTCCACTTCTGAGACGATGTCGAAGGAAGGCATGGGTTTGAACTTGGAATTCAGATTTCAGATATCAAGTTACTCAACGAGAAATTCCGCATCATGGATTTGCCTCCGCGATTTTGACGTCTCCCTTCTCGACTCGAACATTGATCGTCGCCGAGCCTCCGCCGTT
>DASXYB010000105.1:0-4001 GCA_036502745.1 Candidatus Udaeobacter sp. | reverse complement strand
GCTTGGGATCGACGTAATGCTTACTGGAGCGCAAAAAGCACTCGCGCTGCCGCCGGGCTTTTCGTTGTTTTCGGTTTCGAACAAAGCGTTCGAACGAGCCGAGAAAGTTCCGAACCGCGGATTTTATTTCGATTTCCTGGAATTCAAAACCGAGCAGGCTCAATGGATGACACCGAGCACGCCGAGCATCGGACACGTTCACGCGCTCCAATTCAAGCTGAACGAAATTTTCGAGGAAGGCCTCGAGTCGCGTTACGCTCGTCACGCGCGCACAAACGCGCTCGTGCACGATTGGGTGCGCCGTGCCGGTTTCGATTTTTTTGCCGAGGAAGGATTCCGCACGAAGACGCTCACCTGCGTGAAAAACAATAAGGGGATCGACGTTCTCGATTTCGCGAGAAGGCTGCGGGAAAAACATCATTTGGTGATTGATCCCGGTTACGGCAAGATCCGCGGCCAAACTTTTCGTCTGTCGAACATGGGTGACGAAACGGGCGAAACCGTTTCCCATTTACTAGCGTGTCTGGATGACGTCCTGTAGGGGAAGCTGACAGCTTCCCCTACAAAGCTTTATGCCGGCAATCGCAGCATCCGAACTTACCAAAATTTATCGCACTTACCGCAAAGAGCGCGGCCTCTGGGGCGCGGTCAAGGGTCTGGGGTGGCGGCGATACGACGAAACGCGCGCAGCTGATCAGGTCTCATTTCAGATCGAGGAAGGCGAATTTGTCGGGTTCCTGGGCCCGAACGGCGCCGGAAAAACTACTGTGCTCAAAATGCTTTCCGGCTTGCTGAACCCGACCTCAGGCGAGGCTCGCGTGCTCGGCTTTGTTCCGTGGGAAAGGCGCAACGAGATGAAACGGCAGTTCAGTTTGCTGATGGGACAAAAGAATGCGCTTTGGTGGGATCTCCCGGCGCAGGAATCGCTCGAATTGAACCGTGCGATCTATGGAATCGACCGCGAGCGGTTTAAGAAAGTCGTGAACGGATTATCGGAGCTTTTGGAGGTGCAGGATAAAATGAACGTGATGGTGCGCGAGCTATCGTTAGGCGAACGAATGAAAATGGAACTTATCGCGGCGCTCATTCATGAGCCGCGTGTGTTATTTCTTGATGAGCCTACAATCGGTCTGGACGTTGTTAGCCAAAAACGAGTCCGTGAATTTTTGCGCATCTACAATGAAGAGCATCGTATCGTCACACTGCTCACCAGCCATTACATGCAGGACATCCAGGAGTTATGTCATCGGGTATTGGTGATCGATCACGGTAAAATCTTTTTCGACGGCCCACTGGCAGCAATCGTCGATCGTTTTTCAGGCTATAAGATTTTGAGCCTTACTTTCGAAACCGAAGGAACACGCGATCTGTCCGCGTTCGGCGAAATCATCGAACAAACACCTGTCTCGGTGCAATTGAAGGTTCCACGCGCAAAGGTTACGGAAACCTGCCGGCGCCTTCTCGAGGCCTGTGACGTCAGCGACATAAATGTGCAGGAAGTGCCGGTAGAAGACGTGATCCGTCAGCTGTTCGGTGAAAGGCACGAAGAGCGCCGCGCAACGAACGTCGCAGCACCGCAGGCTGCTCACGTGAGCTAGAACATGCTCTTTCATTAACACCGGGCTTTTGCTCGGTGACTGGCATAACTCCAGAGGCGAGCCGTTTTAACGGCTTCCTAGCTGATAAAAACCATTGAAGCTTCAGCAGAGGGGCGCATCCATCGGGCTAAAGCCCTGGTGTCAATGAGACGCGGTGGAAATGGCTTCAGCAAAAGTCGGCAGCACGCTTCTTTGCATCGCCTCTCCGAATGTCGGATAAGCCGGAGTCCAGCCTAACTGATGTAGCTTGGCGTTACTTACGCGTTTGTTGCTATCGCCGCGTTTGCGCGGTTGCTCTGCTTTTCTGGTCGGCGGGAGCGGTCGGTTCAGCCTCTGGGCAAGCCAACGGTAGCAATCGCTTTGCAAAAGGGGTTGATCGTCAACGAGGTTGTAAATCTGTGCCGAGGTCTGTGCTTCTCGGTTTAGCAAAAGAAATAGCGCGGACGCGATGTCGTCTCGATGTACTTGATTAACAAACCGGTCATTGTTTGGATCAATAGTCGCCGTGCCGTTTAGGAATTTGCTCAACAGCGCCGAACGTAACGGCCCGTAGATCCCGGCGAGCCGCGCTATGATCCCGCTTTTTTCGAGGATTAACTTTTCCACTCTTAAGAGAGTCCGACTCGTCTCCCTGAGGGGTTTTGTTTCGCTTTGTTCGGTTACGGTCGAACCATCGCGCTGCGCATATACACTGGTGCTGCTCGTAAATAAAATTTTTGCTTTGGGATACGTTTCGAGCAAATGACGCGCGCCGTTTAGGTAAATCTCACGGTAGGCGTCGACATCCCCGCCACCCGAACTAACGCAATGGATGATAGCATCGAAGACTCCTGCGCGTGCGGCAACGTCTGCGCGTTGTGAGACATCGATCACGCGGATCGAATAACGCTTTATTGAAAGCCGCGCTGCCGATTGCTTCGAGTGCACCCAGGCTTCGACGTCCCAGCCGACCGAATGAAACAAATCAGCCGTCGCTTCTCCGACGTAACCACATCCTGCAATTAGAATTCGCGGCATGACTCCTGCAGAGTCCGCTGTCCTCGGCGGATTATCCAATGCGCGGCACCCAATGCGCTGAGTACAGCGCACGCTACAGCAGCTTCCCGCTTAAGCTGTGGCGGCCGTGATTTCAATTTCTTCAAACATGTTGTTTTGCAGGGCACAAACTTGTTTCAGTCTGATTAATTCGAGGAGCGCGAGAAAAGTGACAACCACTTCGATTCTGGATGCGGCGCCGCTAAACAAATCGGAAAAGCGAAACCGCGTGCTGGTCGCGACACGCTGCAAAATCGAATCGATCTTTTCCGACACACTAAAACGTTCACTGAAGATTTCCTGTATATCCTGGCGCGCTTCTATACGTTTGATCACGGTTTGGAAGGCATTAATCAGCTGGAAAATTCCAACTTCGCCCAGGCGCAGCGGTTCCTGGAGTTCTGGCGATGATGCAGCTTCCCGAATAAAAATCCTTTCTTGTTCCAGAGCACGTACATTGAGTTCTGCGGCAGCCTCCTTGAATTTTTTATACTCGATCAGTTGCCGAATTAGTTCCCAGCGGGGATCGTCTTCTGCGGCATCTTCTTCCGGAGGTCGTTGATCGCGCGGCAGCAGGCTTCGGCTTTTCAGATAAATGAGGTTGGCCGCCATTACGATAAATTCGCCCGCCAGCTCAATGTTCAGCTCTTTGAACGCTTGCAGATACTCGAGGTACTGGCTGGTGATTCGCTCGAGCGAAATGTCGTAGATGTCGATTTCGTCCTGTTTGATCAGGTAGAGCAACAGGTCGAGCGGACCTTCGAAGACCTCGAGCTTAACCTTGTAATCGGCGTCCATTTCTGCGCGCCCGACTCTACAGGCAAGCGCTAGCCAAAGTAAATTGTTTCAGCACGACTAGGCGCCAACAGAGCGCAGCGGAGGCGTCGCGCTTTAATCAGTCGTTACGCGGGAGCGTTGCGATGAATCCAGACGCTGTTCACCAAGCCCAGCCCGAACATGATCACCAGCACGAACGAGCCGCTGTAGCTAATCAATGGCAATGGCACGCCGGTAATTGGCAGCATTGCGATTGTCATTCCGATATTTTGGAAGATGTGCGTGAAGATGAGCGCGGTGACGCCTATGACGAGAAGAAGGCCCAGTTGGTCTCCGGCGAAAAACGCGACGAAAAGACACGTTATCAACAGCAATGCAAACGCACCGATGAGAATTATTCCACCGACAAAGCCCCATTGCTCCGCGACTGCCGAGAAAATGTAGTCATTATGCACAGCTGTCGCCGGCAGAAACCCGAGCTCGATCTGGGTATTCGGCGCTTTGAACCCTTTTCCCGCCCAGCCGCCTGAACCGATCGCAATCAGCGATTGGTTAATCGCCCATGCTGAACCCTGCTTGTCAATGTCGGGA
>DASXYB010000104.1:0-6352 GCA_036502745.1 Candidatus Udaeobacter sp. | reverse complement strand
ATGAAGGTTCAAACGCGCGGAGACAAGGTGACTGACATAGGCAAAAATCTGCGAAGCTACGACGCGATTGATACCGGCTTGTTTGCTTGTCCTTCGGAAATCTTTGCGTACCTCGAGCAGGCGAAGTCCAACAACGGCAAGAATGATTGTAGTCTTGCTAACGGAATAGAGTTAATGGCTGCTGATGGTAAAGTGCGTGGAATTGATATCGGTTCCGCAGGTTGGCACGACATCGATACTCCGCGACTTTTGCAACATGCCGAGCACGACAGCAGTTGGCGCGTATTGCGTTCCGCTAACTGAGATCCGACGTCATTTCCGGCTGAGAGCCGAAATCACGAGCGCGGCTCGGACCGATAGCACTGCCGCGGCTGTTAGCAGCCCTTGTCGCGGCAATTGCGCTGATTATCAGGGTCGCGCCGGCAGCAATTGTCCAAAGGTGGAGGATCCAAGTGCCGAGATTCAGCAGCGCTAATACGAGGAAAAAGAAAATCGCGACGTCGCGTTTAGTCAGCTGAAACAGCCACCACACAAATCGTTCCCCAAAATCGAGCAGGCCGGAATGACCAATCATTCCATGATGCCTTGCATAGAAGGATTCGTGAAAGTCTTCCGAAGCCATTCGTTTTGCACCGGTGCCCCATCGCAAAACGAATTCATTGGCCGTAATCAGCAGCGCGCACACGACTCCTTCTTTGAAATGATGAAGCCCGGTCCCAAGCGCCACGACGTAGATAAGGCTGCCAAGGAAATCGCAAACATTGTCCAAACGTTCGCCGAGTTTTGATTCTAAATTCCTCGCTCGGGCAATCTCGCCGTCGCAGCCATCCAGAATACTGAACATCTGAAATAACGCCGCACCGATAAGAATGCTGAGATAATCGCCTCGCAGAAGAAATACGCCGGCGGTTATGGGGAAAACAAAAATGGATGCCGTTAACCCGCTGGGATGAATCGGGAAATTCACGAGCCAACGTGTTATGCGGCTCGAAATCGGCCGATTCATAAATCGCGAAACAAAACCATCTTGTGGCTTACTCATTAGCTCGAGGTAATCATAGAGAGTCGGGGTTGGCTTACTCGCGTAACTTCACAGGGCAGGCTTGGCAAGTCAAAAACCTGTGTGGGGATAGTGACTTAGCTCATTCGTACGAGCGATTTGTTATAGATGCGATATGTCTTGTAACGCTCGGCACCGATCGCTTCCAGAAAGCGGTTGATCATAAAATTGTCTTCGAGCGTCATGCTGAGTTCACCAGTAATGCCTCGCTTGACCATAGTTTCCTCGATCACGCGCAACACAAGTACCTCGGCAATGCCGGCGCGGCGATATTTTTCAATTACGCCCAAAGCGATCAGGCGTCCCTTGAGAATGCGATTCTTGTAGAACAGCAATTTGAGCAAACCAATTGGAAAACCAAATCGTGTTAGCCGGCCGTTCAGATCGCGCAGCACCACGTTGATGTCCGGCACACCAAGCGCGAACCCGACCGGCTCATTGCCGTCCTCGGCGACCCATGAAAACTTCGGCAGGAGCAGCGGCTTCAATTCTTTGGTCATGAACTCAATCTCCGCTTCTGTGAATGGCACAAAACCCCAGTTCTTTTCCCATGCCTGGTTGTAAATTTCACGGAGCCGTCTGCTCTCATCCCGAATATTTTTGAGATTTGCTGGACGAAAAGTGACAGAGCAATGCCTGTCAACGCGAGTCGCGAGCCGTCGCAGTTGCGTCACCGCTTTTGAAGGATCGGCAAACCACCACGCATACCAATCTTTTGCTTTTGCGAATCCGCAGCTTTCGATCAACTGCGGATAATACGGCGGGTTGTGCGCGGTCAAGATCGTGGGCGGAAACTGGAAGCCGTCGATCAACAGGCCGCAGACATAATTGGTTGAATAATCAATCGGGCCCATCATCTCAGTGCGGCCTTTCTTGTGAAGCCAACTCGTCGCAGCCTCAAACAGAGCGGCGGCTACATCGCGATCGTCGATGGACTCGAACAGACCGAAGCAACCGACGTTTGTTTGATGCAACGAATTGTAGTTTGGATCGTCGCTGGCCATTATTCGGCCAACAATCTTCCCGTCTTTGCGCGCCAGAAATAGGGCAGCGTCACCGTGCTGGTAAAACGGATGGCGCTTGCGATCCAAAAAGACTTTGCGTTCGATGATCAGAGGCGGCACCCATGCGGGGTCATTCGGATAAATTTGCCACTGGAATTTGATGAAGGCGTCGCGCTCACGGCGCGCAGTCACCTCTGAGACTTCTATATTCAAGACCAATCGAGAAAGCTTAGGCAGAGGGTCGCGCTAGCACGAGCCGCTCCAGCGATTTAGCCATTATTTCCTGACGTACGATCAGATAAACGAACAGCACATTCAGCGGGATGAGTTCGAACCAAAAGTAATAGACCGGCTGCCCAAGGAGTAACACAAGGAATAAAACCAGCATGCGCGTGTTGGTCATCAACAGGCGCCACCACTTGAGCATCTGACCGGCAGCGTCTCTATAACGCTGTTCCAGCCAATCGGGGATTCGGCCACTGAACGCTCTATTTGCGGTCTCGCGGAGCTTCTTAAGACCGGGCGCGAGCATTTCCTGTTGCAGAGTGAAATTCACGTACAGAGCGAGAAGAAACTTGTCCCATGCCTGCTCCCGCCAACTCAACTTTCGATAGTCACAGCGCAGTGCAGAAGAGGAATCTAATTCGGCGCGTGCTCCGCCCGCAAAGTGGAGGAATGAGGTGCGGTAGTAATCAGCCGCTGCACCCTGAAAAGCGTGACTGATCGCCGCGCCGAGCCCTAAAACCCAGATCGCTGGCGACGCACCCGCGAACGCACAGCGAAGCGTCAGATGAATATAAATACTCGCGAACCCCAAATGATCGGCAACGCTGTCAATAATCCGCCCTGTGCGGCTTTCCTGGCGAGTTAACCGCGCAAGCTGACCGTCGGCGTTGTCCAGCGCATTCGCGCAGACATGAAAAATCATCCCCGCGATGTTGATGCCGAGATTCCGGTAAAAATAAAGGTGTCCGGCAATGACGCCGCAGAGACCTGCGAGCAGGCTGACAGTCGCGGGCGTCACCTTGAGACGCGCGAACAATTCGGCTACTCGAAATCCAAGCGGCCTGTAAAAATAAATGTCGAGAGCGCCCTCCACTTCGCGCGCTTTGTAAGTAGCTGCGATGCGCGAATGAGGCGTCTCCACCTGCTGAGACATCATCAGGCGGTTTGCTTTTGCAACAATGCCGGAACGAGAGTGTCCTCGAGTATATTCAGCGCCTCATCCAAATCCGCGCGGGTATGTTTGGCTGTGACACACGCGCGGAAACAGATCTTATTTTGCGGGACAGCCGGGTAGTCCACCGGTGCGACCCAAAGACCGCTACGCCGCAACTCGTGTCCGAGCCGGTACATAAGCTCACGATCGCCAATCACAATCGGCATCACGTAAGTTGTCGATGCTCCAGTATCCAATCCGAGCTTTTGGAGTTGGTCGTGGAAGTAATCCGCGTTTTCCCAAAGCTTCGCGCGCAATTCGGGCTGGCTCGTTCCGAGTTCCAACGCTTTGAGAATTGCCGCAATCACGACCGGCGGCAGCGCACACGAATACACGTAGGGATGCGCGTAAAAACGCAAATATTGCAGCGTCTCCTTAGACCCGGCGACGAAACCGCCCAATGCTCCGAACGCTTTTGAAAAGGTGCCATACACAAGGGGAAATCGCTCCTCGACTCCGAAGTGCTCCGCAGCCCCTCGCCCATGTTCGCCGCAGCCGAGCATCGAATGTGCTTCATCGATGAAAATGCTCGCGTCATGCGCGTCCGCCACATCAAGCACCTCTTGCAGATTTCCGAAATCTCCGTCCATGGAATAGATGCCTTCGACTACCACCAATTGGCGCCGGCCTTTTTGACGACTCAATGCCGCGTCGAGCGAGGCTGCATCGTTGTGCTCGAATTTTTCAGTGCGACACCGCGACAAAATTGCGCCGTCACGAAGACTGAGGTGCGATCGATTGTCGAGAATGGCGACATCGCTCTTGCGCAATAGCCCCGAGATCGTGCCTAGTGCGCCGCCAAATCCACTGTTGAAAAGCATCGCATCCTCGCGATCGAGAAATTTTGCGACGCGGCGCTCTAGTTCCCGATGGAGATCGGTCATACCTGAAAGCATGGGCGAGCCGCACGCGCCCATACCGTGAGTGCGGAGCGCCTCGTGTCCGGCAGCCAGGACGTCCGGGTGGTTCGCCAGGCCAAGATAATTATACGAGCAGAGGTTGATCACTTGCCGTGGTTTTCCGGCATAGTTGATCGTGGTGCGGGCATCCGCAGTCGAGAGAAGCTCGGGCTCATATAATTCAACGGCCCAGGCACCGAGCTGCATCCAGTTTGTAAAGCTCGCCGGGGGTTGTAGCGGATCGTCGCTTTCCCCCGCCAGGAAATTACTCAAACTAAGTTTTGCCGGATCAACGTTCATAGAGCCTCAGACTTAGGTTCACTAGCAACGTCTGCACAGACGGTGTTTGCCCAGCAAAACTGACAATTTTCTTGTTCACTAGATTCCTTACGAGTTTCTCCACTGCTTCCGCAGATCGTGAAGTTTCGTGTCGGGGCAGCAATGTAAAGGCTTTCGGATTCAGGACAAGGCTTTTAGTACACTTGCAACGCGCCCAGTTTGAGCCACGTGAGGAATGGTACGAACGCGACTATTACCGGCGGGTCGTCCGAAAGACGTAGTCCCAAAGCGGCGAGCTGATGCCGTACCCCACGTGGTCATCTTTGTAGTGATGACGAAGATGATACTGTTTGAGCCAGAGTAATACGCCACGCTTCATCGGAAAATGGTGTGTCGCATAATGCAGCATGTCGTAGCAGACATAGCCAAACACCAACCCGGCGAACGCACTCGGCGCAAAGCGCCTGAACATTAGCAGAAACACGCCGTAGAAAAGAAATGCGAGCGGAACACTGATGCTCGGCGGCATAACAAGCCTTCTCCCATCGTTTGGATAATCATGATGCACGCCGTGAATAATGTAGTGCAGCCGTCTTCCGACGCGCGTTTTCGGTTCATAATGGAAAATATATCGGTGAATCCCATATTCGAGCAGCGTCCAAAGGAGCACACCGAGCAGGAAAAATCCCACGATAACTACCACCGGGAATCCTCGCCACCAAAGCGACACGTAAAGCATAAAGCCGACGACAGGCAGATAGAGAATCAATGGAACCGCTGGATGCACGCGCGAAAAGAATTCCATGAAATCGCTGTCGAACATCCGGACCGTTTCGTTCTTGGTCGAGACGTAGAGAGGCGGCTTCGACAGTGACGCTGTCTGATCCAATTGCTGAGCCATGGCTAAAAGCTAATGGGGCGGGCACTCAGATCAAGAGTAGCCATCCCTTCGTCAGAGTCTTGATAGGTGGAACGCGTTGTCCTCAACGCGTTGAAAACCCCGGCTCTGCTGCCTGTGATTTTCTCTTGCGCATTCGCTGAATCGACATCGTCTCGAAGACAAGCCGATCCACCTGTCTGGCGCGTGCTGGCCAATTGCCTCATTCGCTCTACTCGCGAATAGAGACTGTATCGCTTATCAAACACAAACTGAAAGAGAAGACGGCTCCAGGAGGAGTGATATTTCAGATTGTTGTAAAACTCCGGCGCCATGGCGCGCAGCTTCGGCAGATTGTTCCATGGGATGGACGGTAAATCGTGGTGCTCATTGTGAAAACCCATGTTCAACGCCACCAGATTGATCGGTCCATAGTAACTGAACGTCTCCTGATCGAAATCGTAAGTGTAATGCTCCTGAATCCACCGTGCTCCCACAGGGTGCAGGCCGATGGAAAACAAAAACGCGAACACCAGATAAAGAAACCCAGGCCAACCGCAGAAATAAACTATTGCGACATCATACGCGACCGCGCAGGCGAGATTGATTGAGAACCACCGGTCCCACATCTGGATCGCCTTAAGTCGGGGCGGACGAGTTACCTGAAAGAACGGAAACAGCATCAGCCAGATTGCCTTGCGATACCACGAGTTTCCCACCAGGCGAGCCTCCCAATGGTTCGCCAGGTCGGCGTCCCAGTCGTAATCGCCCTGGTGGGAATGATGTTTCAAGTGATAAACACGAAATCCCATCGCGCCAGGGGCAAGGTTTGCAAGATCGGCGATGACGGCGACCATTTTGTTCCAGCTTGGGTTCCGGAAAATCAGGTTGTGCGTTGCATCGTGAATGATGACGTAGTTTGCATGATTGCCGAACGCGCCGACGCAAAAGGCGATTAGCAGACTGACCCACCAATAACCGAAGCCCAACTGGCCCATGCCGAAAGCGATCCCA
>DASXYB010000103.1:0-1517 GCA_036502745.1 Candidatus Udaeobacter sp. | reverse complement strand
ATTGCAGCGCGGACATCTGCCGCGTTTTCCACGATGCGTCAGCAGCCAGGATTTGGGCAAACGATTGAAATCGGTCTTCAACACAACCGCTTTCTCCAGCACATGACCCGTTGCGCGAAACAACCGGGCCACGTTCTTATCGCTCAACCTCGCCGCGTCGGTGGCCGGGTGCATGCCTGCGCGGAAAAGAATTTCGTCTGCGTAAAGGTTTCCGATCCCGGCGATCAACCGCTGGTTCAACAGGATCGCTTTCACTGCACCGCGATGTGTTCCTAGAACTGCCGTAAATTGCGAGAGACTAATTTCTAGCGCGTCGGGACCAAGGCCGCGTGTCTCCAGGAATTCATCCACATCGTCGATTAACTCGATCTCGCCAAATTTCCGTTGATCGTCGAACGCTAAGCCACTGTTGGCCGCGAAGCGGAAAATCACTCGTGCTGTTTTTGGCGGTGTCTCGTGGTGTTTGCAGTACTCAAGGGATCCGGTCATGCCGAAATGCAATCGCAACCAGAGCTCATCACCGGCGCGCACAAACAGATGTTTGCCATGTCGATGACTGCTTTCGAAGCGGCGTCCTTTCAGTCGAGTTGCAAGCCCACGCGCGGAAACGCGTTTCAAGATATATGCGTCACGAATCTCGACACCGCTGATCCGCCGATGCAACGACGTGCTGTCCAGGTATCGCTTGAACGTCTCGACTTCGGGTAGCTCTGGCATCCAGCTTACGTTTGCACTTAGTTCAGGTGATGTCCCGCATCCAGCTCGATAGGTTTCTGCGACTGTTAAGAACCTCCCCTACCGGCGCGGTCTTCAATCCCTGGTGGCAAATCGATAATGAAAACGACATTAGTCCTGAGTCCGCGGCGATTCGGAGAAAACACTTAGCCGTGTACTTTCGCGAACGGCTCGGCAAGGCACGGCTGGCGATCGTTGGCGAAGCGCTCGGTTATCGTGGCGGTCATTTCAGTGGAATCGCGATGACTTCGGAACGCATGCTGGTTGGCAAACAGCCAGTTATTGTAGCGGCGCTCTGTGAGCGCCGAAATCTTCTGCAGCGTGCTGATGACGACAGTCGCAGATCGGCGGTACAGATTATTGCAGGTTTCAAGCCGCGCCGCACGAGCAAACCGAACCTATGCCCGCATGGTTTTTCAGAACCGACCGCGACGATTGTGTGGGGCGCGTTGCTGAAGATTGGGTTACTGCCGGACGAGTTCGTCTTGTGGAATGCCTTTCCGTGGCATTCGTTCGATCCGCATCGCGGAGCATTAAGCAATCGGATGCCTAACAAGTCGGAGCAACTTTGCGGTCGGCCCGTGCTGAAAGCTTTTCTCGAATTGTTCCCTTGCCCCCAAATCGTTGCGCTGGGCAAAATCGCCGAAGCGCAATTCAAGCAAGTTGGTGTTAACGCGCAATGCGTTCGTCATCCAGCATCCGGTGGCGCCAAACTCTTTCGCCAGCAAATCGCCAGGATTGTCCGCTAATTCGAAAGGCAAATTACGGCTTTGGTAGCTCGC
>DASXYB010000102.1:0-3451 GCA_036502745.1 Candidatus Udaeobacter sp. | reverse complement strand
TTCTATCTCACGGGTAGCCTGATCTGGGAGCCTGTCATATGGCTACCTAGAGAAGTGATTCCTCATGCACTGGTGCTCCAGCATCTGTTCAAAAGTCTGATAGCTGGATTGCTGTTCTTCCGATTTCTTCAACTGCGCCGACTTACCTTGTCCGCTTCATTATCGGGTTCGCTCCTGCTCGCCTTTTCTTCCTACATGTGCATGGGTAGCTGCTGGGTTGTTAACGGCGATGAGGTTGTAGGATTTACTTTTTTGTTATTCGCGATTGAAGAAGCCATCTCCGGTGGCCGTTGGATTTATATTCCGGTCGCAGTTGCCCTTGTGGGTCTGGTTAACGTATTTCATTTCTACCTGGGCGCGGTGTTGCTCTGTTTGTATGTTCCGGGGCGGCTCTTCGAAATACGCGGCTGGCGGCCGGCGGAGTTATGCAGTGCTTGCACTCGTCTTGCCCTCTTTGCCTTCCTAGGTGTTGGGCTGGCCGCTGTCATCTGTTTTGGAAGCGCGCAAACTATTTTGAACAGTCCTCGCGGGTCGGCTACCGTTGCCAACTTCACCTGGGCGCGGACGCCGTCGGTATTTCAACTGGAGTCGGCTCGGTACTACGTGACAGCCGCACTGCGACCGTTTTCGGCGGATATGCTCGGGGTCGGGAATGATTTTCGGGGATGGATAAATTATTTTGAAGCGCCTGCGACTTATTGCGGACTCATTTGTCTGCTTATGGTCCCACAAGCATTTGTAGGAGTCAGTCGCCGGCAGCGAATTCTCTACGGCTTGTTCCTAACTTTTGCAGTTATTCCGGTGATGTTCCCGTGGTTTCGACATTTGTTTTGGCTGTTTCAGGGTGGCTACTTCCGAACTTTTTCATTGTTTTGCGTTCTTGGAATCATCACCTTGAGCATGACTGCTTTCTCACGCTACACTGAACGCAAGCCTCTCAATCTATGGGTTCTGGGCGCGACTTTGCTTCTCTCGCTGAGCGCTCTGTATTTTCCCAGCCATGAAATACAGCTGCTTATAGATAAGCATCTTAAACAGACGGGTGCGATTTTCCTCGTCGTATACACAGGTCTGCTTATCGCGGGTCAGATCGCAAAACGGCAAAGCATCAGTGGGTCAATCATTCTGTTCTTAGCCGCGATCGAGCTTGTCCATTTCGATCGAATAACTGTGAATCGTCCGACTGTTACGAAGCAAGAATTGCGAGAGCGAGTCGGCTTTAATGACGAGACTGTTGATGCCACCCGGGATGTAAAAGCCAGTGATAGCTCCTTCTTTAGAATCACTAAAACCTGGAGCTCGGGACCTGCCATGAGTCCTAGTTATAACGACGCGATGGTCTTTAACTATTATGGCACGATGTCCTATAGTTCTTTTAACAATCTTGACTACATCAAGTTCCTGCTAGCTGTGGACGCCATTTCGAGTGTTGATATTGCGACAGACGCACAATGGTCACCAGGCTTGTACGGGCACCCTTTACTCTCGATTTTTGCTTGCGAGAAGTACATACTGACAAAAGATCCTGTCCCATTCCAGGGCGCTGAGCAGTTCGAATTTGTGCGGCGCTACGGCACCACTTATCTCTTTCGATACAAGCTTTTTCTCCCGTTTGGGCTCGCATTCGATCATTACATTTCCAAAGATATTTTTTTGCAGCTCCCGAGTTCAGTGAAACCAGAAACGCTTCTGCATGCAGCCGTTCTGTCGGCGCAAAGTGGTGCTGACGAACTAGGGCTATCGCAGCTAAGCCTCGATGAATTAAAGCGGCGAATGAGCACAACCTCGATTCCAGATGTTCTTGCCGAGCGTCGAGCAATGGCCATGAATATCCACTCATTTAGACAAACACGGATCGAAGGGACGATTCGAGTCAATCAGAACGCAATCATCGTGTTTCAGACGCCGTTCGATGCGGGTTGGCATGCCTTCAGCGATGGCCGTCCAGCACCAACGCTCAAAGTGAATGGCGGGTTGTTAGGTGTCGCGCTGAAGAACGGCGAACATCGGATAAAGCTGCGATACCAGCCTCCTCTACTCTATGCGGGAGCAGCCGTCAGCATACTGTCCTGCGTCGTTCTTTTATTCAGCCTCTGGAGGTCGCCGCGGATTCGCTTCCTCAATTGAACATGCGTGGAGCTGTCCGCCGCGAGCAACAGTTGCTGATCCTGCTTTTGTCTGCCGTGGCTGCTGTTCGCGTTTTCATTTTCGCAGCAGCATTTCCGTTCTTCAGCAACATTGATGAGGATCTGCATTTTGATCTAATCACACAGTATTCGCACGCCCAAATCCCGCGCAGTTTCGATCGGCTGAAGGAAGAAACGCTGAACTGGATTGTTCCCTATGCTTCGCCGGAGTTCCTCTTTCCGCCGGAGCATTTTTCGGATGGGAAATTTCCGGCGCCGCTATGGAAAGAACCGTGGTCGAAAGTTGAGCCGGAGATTGCGGCAACAAGAGCGGTATGGAGCAGTGAAATCAATTTCCAGTCCTCCCAACCACCGTTGTATTACGCGTTAGCAAGTGCGTGGTGGTGGATTGGCAGGCAGTTTGGATTGGCGGGGATTCAATCGTTGTACTGGATTCGGTTTCTGAGTGTCCCGCTTGTCGCTATGATGGTGTGGCTAGGCTACAAAACCGCTCGCACAATTGCCCCTGGGCGGATGGATCTGTGGGTCGGCGTGCCGCTGTTGCTGGCTTTCATTCCTCAAAATGTGTTCTACGCAATGAACAATGACGTGCTTTCGCCGCTCTGCTTCGGCGCGTTGTTCCTTTGCATTTTGGAATGGTTGCGAACGAAGGCGCCGAGCTTTCTGCTTGGAGCGCTCACAGGCTTGGCGGTCGCGGCTACCTGCCTGACCAAGCTGTCCAATTTGCCGCTCGTCGCAGTCGCGCTTGCGGTGATCGTTGCGAGATCCATTGCGATCATTTTACGAACACCTCGCGTCGGGCTGATCGCGCTGGCCGCGCTAATTTCGTGCGCTGCAATTCCGGTCGGCACTTGGATGCTGCGTACGAAATTTCATTTTGGCGATCTCACCGGATCGACAGCGAAAATCGGTTTGCTCGGTTGGACGCGAAAACCGTTTGGTGATTGGTGGCAGCATCCGATTTTTACGCCGCGTGGTATCTGGATTTTCTGGTCGGATTTAATCGCGAGCTTCTGGCGCGGGGAAGTCAGTTGGCATGGTAGGCCCTTGCGCTGGCGCGGGGCCGATGGATTTTACGCCGTCTCGTCGTTGTTTCTTCTTGCCGCGGCTACCGTCGGGTTGCGAAGACTGGCTGGGCTTTCGGTGTTTCAGCGACAGGCAATTGGAAGCGCCATCTTGATTTTTCTGGCGGGCGTTGCGTTTCTGGCGTTGCTCTCGATTCAATTCGATTTTGGTAACTGCATCAACCCGTCACGGGAGCATCCTTATTTCACATCTGGCCGATTGCTGAGCGGCGCGCTGAT
>DASXYB010000101.1:0-2788 GCA_036502745.1 Candidatus Udaeobacter sp. | reverse complement strand
AGCGGTTCACCACCAGTAATCCGCACTTTTGACACGCCGAGTTCGGCCGCGATACGAATGAGCCGCAAGGTCTCTTCATAGGTCAAGATTTCGTGGCGCGGCAACCACTCCTGCAGTTCCTGCGGCATGCAATAACTGCAGCGCTCATTGCAGCGGTCCGTGACTGAGACGCGCAGATAAGAAATCCGGTGGCCGTAACGGTCCTGCATTGCAGCGACATGTTACTGGGAACGTGCCAGTGAATCAACCAACGCTACTCATTGACGCAAAACCGCGGACGCATCATCGTAGCTGATGCAAGCTCGGATGGCGCGTGTCGTGCTGGCATTCGCAATAGCCGCTGGGGCCCTGATGTTCAGCGGTTGCGGAACTACAGGATACCGTGTTTCACAAAATCCTGAGATGTATCAGCGCCTCTCGCCGACTGACCAGGCATTGGTGAGCCAGGGGCAGATTCGCGCAGGGATGACCATGGACGCGGTGTGGCTGGCCTGGGGCAAACCCGATCAAAAGTTTCCTAGGATGGATGGTCGCGCCACTGAAACATGGGTCTATTTACGCTACGAAACGCCTCCAAGCTACGGCGGACCGTACTCTTACGGGCCCTTCGACTGGTCGTATATCCCGCCAAAGTTCGTGCATCCGTCGAGAGCCGTTACCTTCGCCAACGGCAGAGTTGTGTTTTTCAGATATCTCACTCCGCCGTAACTGGAGTTTGGCTTGCCAAATCAGCAGTCGGTATGATTTGCTCGCGGCATGAAGCGTTGCTGCTTGCTTCGCGCATGGATATTGGCTGTCGTCGCGGGCGCGCTCGTTCTCACTAGTTGTTCAACGCCACAAACGCGAATTTCTGAGCATCCAGATCTTTACCAAAGCATTTCACCCAGACACCAGGCGCTGGTAAACCACGGGCAAATTCGAATCGGTATGTCACGACCCGCCGTCTGGCTGGCGTGGGGTTCGCCCGACCGAAGAATTGTCGGGAACATGGGCGGTGGTACAGCGGAGACCTGGGTTTATACTTATTACGCCAGCTACCCGTACTACCCATATGAACCGCTGGACGAATATTTTGGGGCGCCTGTGTACGATCCGTTTTGTTATTCGTGGTTCCCGCCAAGCATCCCGTATCCTGGCAAACTCGTTACTTTCGCGTACGGCAAAGTGGTGTCCTTCCAATACGTCACATCGCATTAGCTCGACCAAAAAATTCTGTCGCGTTGTGGCACGTGGCGGATGAATATTTCGACGGGTGTGATCTATGGCTTACCGCTCATTTCGACAGTTCCTCGATACTCTTGAACAAGCGGGCGAACTGAAGCGCGTCAAAATCCCTGTCGATACCGAACTTCTCATTGCCGAATGGGCAGATCGCGAGATGAAATCGCCCGGCGGCGGAAAAGCTCTGTTGTTTGAGCAACCGATTATCGATGGCAAAAAATCGGAATTTCCGGTCGCGATTAATACCATGGGATCGCGCCGCCGCATGGCCATGGCATTACAGGTCTCGGACGTTGAAGACGTCGCACGCGAAATTCAGCTCATTCTGAAAGCAAAGCCGCCAACCGATCTGCGTGAAGGCTGGAATTTACTTAAACAAGGAATCCATCTGCTGCATGCACGGCCAAAATCAGTGCGTGAAGCGCCCTGCCAGGAAGTGGTGCGTGAAGTCGAGCGTGGCGATGGTTTTTCGTTACTCGATCTACCCATCCTCAAATGCTGGCCGAAAGACGGCGGCCGTTTCGTCACCCTGCCAAATGTGCATACGCGCGATCCAGAAACCGGCGCGCGCAATGTCGGCATTTACCGAATGCAAGTATACGACAAGCGCACCACCGGGATGCATTGGCAACCTCATAAAGTCGGCGCCCGCCACGGCAAACGCTATTATGAACGCGGCGAGCGCATGCCGGTGGCTGTCACGCTGGGCGGCGATCCGGTTTACACCTTCGCAGCAACCGCACCGTTACCGGACGGTTTGGACGAACTGTTATTTGCCGGCTTTCTGCGAAGAAAATCAATTGAGCTGGTTCGCTGCAAGACCATTGATCTGGAGGTGCCGGCGGATGTCGATTTTGTTTTCGAAGGTTATGTGCAGCCAGGCGACACGCGTCCGGAAGGGCCCTTCGGCGATCACACCGGATTTTACACCGCAGTCGAAAACTACCCCGTTTTTCATCTGACCTCGATCACGCACCGGCGGGATGCGATTTATCCGACAACAATTGTCGGCAAACCGCCAATGGAAGATTTTTACATCGGCGACGCATCCGTTCGAATTCTGCTGCCGGTGTTCAAAATGAATTTTCCGGAGATCGTGGATATCTCATTGCCGCCTGAAGGGGTATTCCACAATCTCGTTTTCGTGAGCATCCGGAAGCAATACCCCTATCAAGCTTTCAAAGTGATGCATGGCCTCTGGGGGATGGGACAAATGATGTTCAGCAAGTACATCATCGCGGTGGATGAAGATTGCGACGTGCATAACACGAGCGACGTGCTGTTTCGATTGTGCGCGAATACCGATCCCGCCCGGGATACAACCGTCATCAAAAATCCAAGCGACTCGCTCGATCACGCACCGAGCGAACAGAACATCGGTTCCCACATGGGATTTGACGCTACGCGCAAATTACCGGGCGAAAATTATCACCGACCGTGGCCGGAATTGCTCAACATGACAGACGAAGCGCGGGCAGTGGTCGACAAACTGCAAGCCCAAGCGCGTTGAAAGCACTCAAAGCCCGGAGCGTGGCGCCCGTTATGGCCTGCGGAAAAGGCGACCTGT
>DASXYB010000100.1:0-3594 GCA_036502745.1 Candidatus Udaeobacter sp. | reverse complement strand
GATTTGGTCAGCTACAACGAAAAGCACAACGAGCTGAACAACGACGAGAACCGCGATGGCGAAAACAATAATCAATCGTGGAATTGTGGCGCAGAAGGTCCGACGAACGATCCACAGATCAATGCGTTGCGCGATCGGCAGCGTCGCAATTTTCTGACGACATTGTTTCTTTCCCAAGGCGTGCCGATGCTCTGTGGCGGAGATGAGTGGGGTCGGACCCAGAACGGCAACAACAATGCTTATTGTCAGGACAACGAGATCAGTTGGTTTAACTGGGAACGCGACGAAAAGCAGAATCAGTTTTTGGAGTTCACGCGCAGATTGATACAGCTCCGAAAAGAACATCCGGTTTTTCGGCGCCCGAAGTTTCTAAAAGGTCGCCGCATCGGCGGCTCGGAGACTCGGGATGTGATGTGGTTCAATCCCGGCGGCAGCCAAATGACGGAGGAAGAATGGACGTCGCCGTTCGTGCGGTGTCTCGGCATGCTGTTGAGTGGCGATGCCACCGATGTGCTCAACTTCGAGGGAGAAGCAGTGCGTGACGAAACGTTTCTGCTATTGATCAACGCACATTACGAGCCCATCGCATTTGTCTTACCTGGCCAGGAACATCTTGAATGGCAATTGATTCTCGACACCACCGACGCCGCGGGTTTTTTGGCGGAGCCCAAAAGATTTGCCTCCGGTGATGACGCTGCTCTCAGAGGGCGAGCTTGTTGTTTACTGCAACTTGTCCGCGGCACGCAAGCTGAGGCGCGCGAAGAATCCTGGAAAAAGCGGCATGTCGAATTTCCCCGGTCCAGCGCCGAGGAAGAACGTAAGAGACGCAGTGTTTAACGGATGCACCCGCGTACGGGGCAGGGAAGTTTGACCCAGCGCGATGTTGCAACGAACAACGATTTTATTTATAGGATAGCAGACATGTGCGCGGTCCCGTGCCGCCGCCGGTGATTTGACATGACACCCAGTTCTCTTGTGATCGTGACTGATCGCGGCAGCTTGAAAGCCTATCGGGTGAACGAAACACCGACGCGCGGGCCGAGTCTGCAGCTCGTGCAAGCATTCGACATCACTGACGCGCACGGAAGACTCATCGATAAGGTGAGCGACTCGGCGGGGCGATTTCCTGTAACTGAAGGCGCGGGCGCACACCGCGGGCCGGCTTCAATTGCTGAGCGCACACACTTGGCCACGGAAACGGATCGACGAATTCAAAAAGAGTTGGCCGACCAAATCGCAAAAATTGTTTCGCAAAATGGAAAGGACGGCTGGTCATTTGCAGCCCCTGCGGAAATCCATGCGGCGATCGTAGATTTGTTGCCTGGCGATGTGCGACAGCGAATTGTCGAACATGTGAAATCGGATTTGGTAAAGGTCGAACCGGCCAGGCTGATCAGCCATTTCCGATCGTTGCGGCAAATTTAAGTCGAATGGTGGAACTGCGATTTTTTGTTCCCTCAACGGCGACTAGCGCCCTAGTATCTAATTAATTATGCAACTGCCTGTTAAGATCTCGTATCGGGGTCTGGAAAAATCTGACCAGATCGACAATGTCATTTTGGATTATGCAGAAAGACTCGAGAGATTTTGTGATCACATTAACCGCTGCGATGTCGCAATCGAGCAAACCAATCACAACCATCACAAAGGCAATCCATACCGGTGCCGTATCGACGTGACCGTGGCGCCACGCCACGAGCTTGTGGCCGATGAAAAGCAGATGGATAACGGCACTCACGAACCGCTCAAAAAAGTTATCCACGACGCATTTAAAACCATGGAGCGCGAACTGCGGCGCGTTGTGGACAAGCAAAGGCGCGACATAAAAACCCACGCGAATACGCGTTCGCCGAAATAATCCCGGACGCCAGACGGAACGCATTGTGCGAGAGATGTCGGCAGCGGGCCAAGCTGAACGCCGGCAGCAGGTGAGTCCCGCGCTGCTGGAGACGTATTTTCCGTCGCGAACAAATCAATCCACGACCGCCCTCGCTTGTTTTCACCTGTGACGTCAGGCCTTCCAAGCTTTGCCATCGCGCGCGATCAAACTATGACGATTTCAAATTCTCTTTGGCAGTGGCGGCGGCTGTAGCGCGGTGTCGCATTTCGCGATGATTTGACCGAAAGTCGCGGGTGGAACGAACATAAGCGCTGACTGATGCATATCACCGAAATCATGCGGGGACGTTCTCCTACGTTTTCGTTCGAGTTCTTCCCCCCAAAGACGCCTCATGCGGCTGAGACGCTCTATCAGACGATTCGCGATCTCGAGTCATACATGCCCGATTTTGTCAGCGTGACGTATGGCGCCGGTGGCTCGACACGTGAGTTGACCCACGATCTCGTGGAACGCATTCAACACACGACAAAACTAGACCCCATCCCGCATCTTACCTGTGTGTGCCACAACGAAGAGGAAATCAAAACGATTCTCCGCCGATACGCAAAGTCAGTCATTGGGAACGTTCTGGCGCTCGGCGGCGACCGACCGGCTGGAACGACTTACGATAAATCGCGCGACTCGTTCCAACACGCGATCGATCTGGTAAAATTTGTTCGCCGGTTCAACGAATCCGGTGGTCATCCTCACCGCCGTGGTTTCGGGATTGGAGTTGCGGGTTTCCCCGAAGGGCATCCGGGCACGCCAAATAGATTGGTTGAGATGGATTATTTCAAAGCAAAGGTCGATGCCGGCGCTGATTACATTGTCACACAATTGTTTTTCGATAATCGCGACTTTCTCGATTTCAGGGAACGCTGCGCGCTCGCGGGTGTTCACATCCCAATCATCGCGGGAATCATGCCGATTACCTCTATCACCGGATTGAAACGCATGGCCGATCTGGCTGGCGGGGCACGCTTTCCTGCGAAGCTACTACGTGCTCTGCAGCCTTGCCAAGATGATCCCGAGATGGTCAGGCGCGCTGGCATCCAATACGCGTTGGATCAGTGCCATGATCTGATCGCTAATAATGTTGCTGGTATTCATTTCTACACGCTCAACCAGTCGGACGCTACTCGAATGATCTTCGACAGTCTCGGCATTGCACGTCATCGGAATCTGCAAGCTTCGAGCGCGTAGCTGGAACAAACGATTGGGCTGCGCTTTCCCTGGGCGCGCCTGTCTTTTGGGCATGATTCGAGCCGTTTACACACAGCCGCAAATATTTGCGCAGACTGCGCCCATGCGCACACTCTCAGTGTGCTGAGTGCCCGCCGCGTAATTTTCTGGCAAGCTGCAGTGATCGTGGCTGCGATCTCGCTCGCGGTAACGCTTTCCCGCTTTTTTCCAGTTGTCAGTTTTATTGGAGCCTTGCAAGAGCGTGTGATGAGTGGGGGCGCTTGGGCCGGGCTTTGCTATCCGTTGCTGTTTGCAGCTTGTAATATCCTTCTGTTGCCCGGCGGCGTGCTCGCTGTAGGAAGCGGTTTCTTCTTCGGACTTTGGTGGGGATTTTTGATCGTATTTGCAGGCAACATCGTTTCGACCGCGCTTTCGTTTTTGTTGAGTCGCTTCGTCGCCAGGAGGTGGTTTCAACGAAAGCTCTCAGCTAACCCGATATTGCGGGCACTTGGTCCCGCCGTCGAAAGCGAGAG
>DASXYB010000099.1:0-11113 GCA_036502745.1 Candidatus Udaeobacter sp. | reverse complement strand
GCTGGGAGCGTTTGGTGCGCATGCTTTGCGATCGGCCCTTGAAGGGCGGGGAATGGTTGATGTCTGGAACAAGGCGGTGTTTTACCAGTTCGTGCATGCGATAGCGCTCCTCGTGCTGGCGCTCTACGGGACAATCAACCGCGGCGCGTGCTTGTTGCTGCTTGTGGGGATTTTTCTGTTTAGCGGTAGCTTGTATCTGCTTGCCCTAACAAATTACCGTTGGCTGGGTGCAGTTACTCCCCTGGGCGGTGTGTGTTTCCTTGCTGGCTGGGCGTGGCTGGTTCTTGCCCCGCCTAAGTAGCCATCCTCGACAAGTCGGCGGCCGGTCGCTCCAGCGTACCGATTAGGAGTGTTCTTCCCGTGATCTGCAAAGATCCGCGCAAATCTCTCGACAATCCGTCACGCCGCTACGGTCCTGCCGATCCCATACCGCTTGGCCGATCGCGTTCTCGCCTTCAACGCCTCGGCTTCGCGATTCCGCGGCGGCGTATTAGCGACTAGCGATTCAAGAAGATGATGCGCGGCATGGGCCACGTCGTCCACCGCGCGATTAAATGCTTCTTCGTTTGCGCGCGATGGCTTTGTAAATCCGGAAAGCTTCCGAACAAATTGAACCGAGGAAGCGCGAATCTCGTCATTCGTCGCTGGTGGCGAAAAATTATGCAGGATCTTGATGGCTCGACACATACCTGACTTTCAACACTCGACTCTCAACCATCAACTAATTTTGCGTTCGTCGATCCGGATACTGTGGAAGATCATCGGCAATGACATCCCACGGCGCGCCATCGGCGACGAACGTGTGAAATTGCGGCCGAATCCCGGGATCATCATCGAACGCTCCCATCCGAATCGATACCTGCGGGCCATCCGGCCAATCGCCGCCGAATAAACTCGAACCGCAATTCGAACAGAACGCTTTAACCGCTCCTTCGCCTTTTCCGTAGATTTTTATTAATTCATAGCCCTGAAGCAGGCGAAACTGCTCGCGCAATACACGTGCCTGAGTGCAAACGGCCGTTCCGGAATGCTTGCGGCAACGCTCGCAATGACAGTGGCTCGCTTGAATGAATGGCGGATCAACTTCAAACCGCACGCCGCCACACAGACAACTCCCGCAAACGCTCTTGCTCATTCACAACTCTCAGCAACCGATATCAACTCTCAACTTGAGCTGACTGAAAAGGATTACTTCGCGATGCAGACGTTCTTTGCTTCGGTGAAGAAGCGCAATGCTTCTTCGCCGCCTTCCCGGCCAACGCCGCTTTGTTTCATGCCGCCGAATGGAACGCGCAGATCACGGACTAGCCAGCAATTCACCCAGACCGTGCCAGTGTTGATTCGCTCGGCGACGCGATGTGCGCGGCCCAGGTTCTGCGTCCAAACGCTCGACGAAAGACCATATTCGACGTCATTGGCGTGATTGATCACTTCTTCTTCGCTGTCGAAAGGCGTGATTGTTATGACCGGACCGAAAATTTCTTCGCGATTTGTGCGGCATGAAACCGATAGGCCGGTAATGACCGTCGGCTGAAAGAAATAACCCTCGCGGCACCGTTCGTTAGGCGCTTGCGGCGCAGAACCGCCAAGCGCGATTTTGCCGCCTTCTTTCTGCGCGAGATCGACATAGAACTTTACTTTTTCGAGCTGCGTCTTGTTCACGATCGCGCCCTGCTCGGTGTTTTCATCCAGCGGATCTCCCAGGCACAACTGGGCCGTTTTTTCGATGAAACGCTCGACGAATCCCTTGTAAACCGGTCGCTCGACAAACAGACGCGAACCGCACAAGCAGACCTGTCCCTGATTTGCGAATGATGAACGGACGCTGCCCGCGATAGCGGCGTCGAGATCGGCGTCGCCAAAAATGATATTGGGATTTTTGCCTCCGAGTTCGAGTGACATTTTTTTAAATAACGGCGCGCACGCTTCGGCCACTTTGCGCCCTGTGGCGGTGCCTCCGGTGAACGAGATGGTGTTGATCTTCGGATGAGCCGTAATTGCCGAGCCGACATTCGGACCTGTGCCGTGGACTACGTTGAGAACTCCATTCGGCAGACCGGCTTCACGCGCGATTTCGCAAAGCATGTAAGCTGTCATCGGCGTTAACTCGCTTGGCTTGGCAATGGCAGTGTTTCCGACAGCAATGGCGGGCGCGATCTTCCAACTCAATAAGTAAAGCGGGAGATTCCATGGCGAAATGAGTCCGGCGATACCGCGCGGCTGACGCAGTGTGTAATTGAACGCGACGTTGTCTGTTATGTGCGCTTCCGATTCTGTGTGCAAAATCGCGGTAGCGAAGAATCGGAAATTCGATATTGCACGGGGAATATCCATCGACCGCGCGAGTGAAATCGGCTTGCCCGTATCGATCGACTCCGCGCGCGCGAATTTCTCTAAATCGCGTTCGATCAATTCGGCAATTCGCAGCAGAAAATTCGAGCGGTCGTCTGCCGTTCGTTTTGACCAATCGCGAAAGCCTTTCTCCGCTGCAGCCACGGCAAGATCAACATCATGCGCGTCGCTGTCGGCCACCTGCGAATAGGATCTGCCCGTCGCCGGTTCGACGTTGTCGAGGTATCGGCCGTCGATCGGCTCGACAAATTCGCCATCGATGAAGTTGCGAACTCGAAAAAGTATTGGGGTCATAACAAGCTGCACGCAGAATTATCCAGAGATTCCTCGACTTCACTCGGAATGACAAGAAAGGGATCGGTTCGGCGAATTCGCGGTTCATCAAGTTGCGGATTTGACGTCGCTTCAGCGCGCATGGCTTCGGAAAATAAACAGATCCTGGAAGCTTCGCGAATTCCCAGAGCGCATTGTGATTCAAGCAGTAATCGCATCGATGAATTCGGGCGTTCGCAGCGGACCCCTGCGGCAGCGTCAAAAACCGCAGATCTGAAGGATTATTATTGTCAGGAGGGATAATTTGTAATTAACTGGCGGGCCAACGATGTCACGCAAGAGCCTGACCAATCCGGTTCGGATCGCAACACAAGCCTGCCTTTTACAAAACCTGTATGGCAAGGCGGGCTAGACCGGCCGTATGAGTGTACTAACCAACTCCAAGACCACTCTCATGAATGAGAAAAATGCCGTTGATAACACAATGGAAACAGCAAAACCTTCGGGTAACAATGGTTCCAAGGTGTCTAGCCGACGCAAGTTTTTAGGCCAGGTCGGCGCGGTGCTAACCGGTGGTGCGGTATTCGGTAAGGGTGTCGTTGCTTCCGCTCAGTCTAACGAGACTGCTTTGCGAGAAGCCATTGACGTGCCGCATACGCGAACCGATCCGCGCGTAAGAAAGTGCTTCGCAATCCGGCTCGCGACTGCGAATGACGAAGCGCGTATTGCCGCGGCTCCTCAAACAACGAACGGCGATGAGGGGCTCTACCACGATAAGTGCGGCACCTACAGCAAAGGGCTTCTTCAGGAGGGTATTGGCCTGGTGAATCTACATGCATTTCGAACGTTCAAAAGGGCCCTCGATAGTGGTCAACCAGCGGATTTCGAAAACATTGTTATGGGGGGCACTCGAACATTGAACGGGCCGCAAGGCGGCCTCGCTTTGGGGTTGGAAGGCAGCGATGGCGTACAGTTTGGCAACGCGCCGTGTCCTGACAATCAAGTCAATGCAGTAGTTGTCCCGCCGGCTCCAGCCCTTGCCAGTGCGGCATACGGGACCGAACTGGTCGAGTTGTACTGGGGGTCGCTACTCCGCGACGTAGCCTTCACAGACTACGTTTCCAATGCGACTGCTACTGAGGCGGCACAAGAGCTTTCGGCTATGCCGAGCTATGCGGGGCCAAGAGATGATCATGGCAACGTCACGCCCGCTCTGTTGTTCCGTGGTGGCTATGCGGGCGAGACCATTGGCCCTTACATTTCTCAATTGTGCATCACCCCGAGTTTTTTGGGCGCGCAGGAAGTGACTCAGCAGATGGCCATCTACGCGGCCGACATCGACTACATGACGGACGCTGCAACTTTCCAACAAGTGCAAAACGGGATCGATACTGGACTGCAAAATCAGTTGGATGTGCAATCTCGCTTTCTCCACAATGGACGCGGTCTCGCTACCTTTACCCATGTGGATGTGTTGTATCAGGCTTACTTCACTGCATACCTGGTGCTTAATACTCTCGGTGTGCCGCTGAATCCGGGGAACCCTTACGCTAATTCCAGGACGCAGAACGGCTTCGGCTCCTTCGGTCAGCCCGATTTTGCCGCGACGGTGGCGGCCGTCGCTGGCTTTGCCCTAAACTGCGTTTGGTATCACAAATGGTACGTCCATCTTCGTCACCGTCCGGAATCCGGAGGCGCCATCGTTCGCCAAATTCTGACTAGCCAGGGAGGAACGCTCGATGGAAGTGTCAACGACAATGTTCTCAACTCGACGGCTGTTCAAAGAAGCTTCACAAGATACGGCGATTACTTGCTGTCTCAGGCTTTCCCCGAAGGTTCGCCAACGCATCCGGCTTACCCGACTGGACATGGCACGGTGGCTGGCGCTTGCATTACCATTTTGAAGTTTTTCTTCGATGGTGAGTTCGTTATTCCTCATCCGGTGGTGCCCGGCAATGATGGACTTTCACTCCTGCCGTATACGGGCGTAGATGCGGGACAAATCACGGTGAACGGCGAGCTTAACAAGCTTGCCCATAACATCTCCTTCGGCCACGGGATTCACGCAGGCATCCACTGGCGCAGCGACACTGACGCATCCATTCAACTGGGAGAAGCCCTGGCTATCAGCCTCCTTCAGGATAGAGCCCTCACTTACAACGAGAAGTTCACAGTTAACTTCACGAAAATTGACGGAGCCACTGCGACGATCTCCAATCAGTAAGTGTTACAGTGGTGAACCAGATTTCGCGGACCTGATATCTGGCGGTGATGGTGGGATTCGAACCCACGGTTACATCGCGGTGTAGCGAATGATGCCAAGCCGAATGTGAACGTGCTCGGCGCACGTGTGGCGTGCGGTGAGGGTTAACACCGTTGAGCCGACAAACAACCTCATGCGTCTAATGAGACCCACCCGGTGGTAGTCTTCTACGTCGGGCGTCCCCCTGGCGTTGCGCGCGGTCGTGGCGTCGGAGTAACTCTTGTGACCGGTGTCGGAGTAATACTTGCTGTGGGTGTGGGCGTCAATGTCGCCGTTGGTGTCGGGCTGGGTGTAAACGTTGCTGTTGGTGTAGCAGTTGCCATGGCTGTAGGTGTCGGAGTAACTGTTGGAGTCGGCGACGGAGTAGATTGCGCGCCACACTTAGCACGGACCACGATCGAGGTCGTTTGGGCGCGAGTTTGGATAATCTCGCCGGGAGTGACCGTCGTCTGCACTGGGAGAGACGGAGAAAAGCTGGTCGTAAGAGGATCAAACGTGTCATATATTGTAGGATTATGGAGCTGATCGCATTTCCCTTCCACAATGCCTGCGCTGTCTGCCTTAACGGCGTACAACTCGCCGTGGTTTTTGTCATCGTTCACAGTGTTCCCAAGCGATAGGAAGCCGCCGTCGCTAGTGTAAGCCGAGGAGGCGAGATACTCACTGAGAATACGCCCTGTGCTGGGTCCAATGTCGAAGTAGAAATGTTGCCACAGGTAATCGCCGTTGAAATCCATCTTGCTAAGCCACGGTACCAGCTGTGTACGACCAGCCCCTAGCTCGAACCATCCGTCTCCCGTGATCACTAGCCGTCATTGACTTGAAGGATAGAGAAAACCTCTGCGCCGCCATGGAATTGCTGGCCAAAGTCAGAGTACACCCGCTGCCACACAATGTCACCAGTCGAAGTGAGCTTTAGAAGCAATGCTCCCCCATACGCACCCGGTCCCATGCCGTGTCCCCAGTCGCCTCCAATCAGATATCCTCCTTCTGATGTCTGAATGATGCAGTCGGCATGCTCAGAGCTAGTGGGTGATAGATCCGCCGAGTCGAGATTATTATAATTTTGTTGCCATCGCACGGTACCGTCTGGGCTAAAGGCTACGAGTAACACGCTTGTAACAGGTAAGGGGGTGCCAGTGACATAAGACTCTCCGAGCACCACGTACCCGCCATCGGAGGTTTGCAGGACTGCGTTAAAATAAGCCGCGATAGTACTTGATCCGAGTTCTCGCTGCCACTGCACTGCTCCATTGGCATCAAGTTTAAGCACCAAAGCCGCAATCAGGCCGTCGACATTTTGGGCACTTCCAACAGCGATATACCCGCCATCGGCTGTTTGCCTGACCTGGTTGATAGAGGTGGAGGCAGAGACGGCATACGCCAAAGCCCACAGAGGCGTCCCATTTGCGTCAACCTTCTCGACCAACCCGCGTGTGAAAGGATTCTCCGCACCCGAGAACGCCGCCACCAAGTATGTAGCCTCCATCGGTCGACTGCTGGATCGAGACGCCAAGGGCGTAATCTCCTGGTGCCCCGTTGCAGCCGACGTCCGTTTGCCAAGTTGGTTCACCAGCGGCATCCAGCTTCAGAAGCCAACTAGCCCCACCAGTTAGTGACCCCGTAAGCGCCAACGCGATGTAACCTCCGTCGGAGGTTCTATCGACAGCTTCGGGAGCGAGGTCATATTCGACATTGTCGATCAGATTGGCATACGCCGTAACAAAGGAAACAGTAGAGGCGGGCGCATTTGCGCCAGGAACGGCGGATTCAAAGCCCGTTGTGTGGAAAAAAGCTGAAAAAATAATTAGCGACGCCCAGGCTGTCACTGAGTTTGTAATCCCACTTCGGCCGTAGCCGGTAATCCGCGTCACGGCCGTTGGATTATTTATGGCTTTGCTATTCATCGCGCTAATGAATCGCCCTCAACACCACTGACGGTTTTACAGAGTGCCAGAATGCAAACGAAGGCGGTGAGATGAGCCGGCTTTGGGCAAACGGGATCGATTTAGGATGACGTACGGGTGCAGCTATTCTGGCGATGCGCTTCAATGATGGTTCGCAAATTGCCGAGCCGACAATTGTCGTCGATTATTTTCCGAGCGACCAACGCGGCGTTGGCGACGGGATCCAATCAGCTTAATGCCGATCGCATTGGGCGCGCACTGGGGCCAGCATCTTCCGTTCGTGGTCGTCGAAACGTCCTAGAGAGCACGGAACCAAAGCACGGCCATCTCAGCGTTCCCGACAAGTGTCCGATTCACATCACTCCAGTGCGTGGTGAAAATATTCATCGCTGCGCGTTGACTTTCCTTGTTTTGATTCCGGATTTGAGCCGCCAGATAAATGATCGAAATAATGACTCCAATAGCGCCGAGCATTTGTCCGATGGCGCTGATCATCTCCCAATTCATAATTCACTTTAGCGGTGGCTCGACAAAATCGCCGCCGAGAAAATTCCAAGATTGATTAATCTTCAAGCGTGTGCGAATTGCCGCAAACTGAAGGGAGAAAATTGGCACCAGAGCGCCAAAGAGCCGAATTTCACCCTTCTACATGTACGCGCGCACGCGCCCTGAGGCACATTGAACCGCCTACGCTTTCGTCCCAGCACGCGCGTACATAAAACATCGAATCGTAAACAGGGAACGATTACTTCAGCTACAGGACTTGCTTCGAGCTAGGGACGCGGTAACGGCGTGGGACGCGGCCTCGATCTTGGCGGGATCCTTGGCGTCGGCGTTACCCTCGGTGTTGCCGTAGGGGTCGATGTAGCACTTGCGCTAGGTGTCACTGTCGCTGTAGGCGTTGCGGTTGAACTGGGTGTCGGTGTTGGACTTGGCGTTACGGTCGGAGTCGGTGTACCCGCACTTGGCGGGATAGGCGCGGTAATCCACGGTATCACTTCACTTTTCACCTGATCCCAGTAATCAAATGAATGTGAGTGAACACTCACGGGCACAATTGTTGCCTTAAATGAGTTAGCCTCCGGCACGCTTGCAGTCGATTCTGTCAGTCCGATTGCCCGGGCTGTTGGCACAATGCCGTTTTGGCCGTTCTCAAGTGGGCCTTCGGCGTTATCTGGTAAGTATGAATGAATGTTGAATCCAGTTGATGTTGGAATGCCCAGGGAGTCTTTGCTTGAACACATATCCCAAAACGGACACATGCCGACACGGATCCACTGAGTTGGCGAAGCTTGCTCGGCAAGCGCCAGATTGTTTCCGACGGGCGGATGCGGTGCTGGATCAGCAATGTTCAGATAATTTGCTACGGCTTGCTGGGGGCAGACCTCGCCTGCGATGCAGTTGAGCGCATACAGATTCGGGTCTGCAAAATTCGAGACTCCGCATGAGAGAAGCACCGCTAGGTCTGGCATGTCATTTCCTGGGGTGCCCGTACCCGCCAAATAAAGACTGTGAGACCCGCCTGCGCTGCCGCCGATTACGACTACTTCGCCGTTGCTGCGCGGATCGTTCCGGTAATGAACAATGGCGTCCCTGACGTCATCTGTCTGCTCGGGATAATGACCGTCATCTCCGATGTTGTTTTGTCCTGGAAAAGGATGCGGAGGACTGTTCATTTCAGTGTGAGACGGCGCCAAGCGATATTCAATCGCTACGCCCATGAACCCATCGAGTGAAAGCTCCTGGGCAACGTCTGTTTGCATGCCGCCGGAGCTGTAGCCGCCTCCATGAACAACAATTGCCACGCGATGCTTTCTACCATCGTCGACGTTGTAAACGGTTGCGCGAATGTTCATGCCATTAACAACCTTGTATCTCTCAATTACGCCGGGTGGCGGTGTTGGGGTTTGCGCTTTCGCGAAATAAGCAGCCCATATCAGGGCTGCAGAGAGAATGGCTTTTTTCATTTTTATCCCTTCAGTGCCGTTATTTCTTTTTCGAAGTACGATCCGCTAAACTGTGCTAGGAAGTTTGGTTTCGCCTATCGGCTCAGTTGGTGTTTTACTCGCAAGTAACTGGTCCACCTGCCGCAGGATCGCGAAGTTGTCTGCTATAAGTTCTTCGTCCTCAATTCGACAATCGAATCACCGACAATCGAACCATTTTCCAAAAATGCAACCAGGTGGCACCTTGCAACGTAGCGTCCCGCAACCTTGTGCCCGCCCCCACCATGCTCAATGGCAAAGGCGCCAGCAAAGAGAAGGTTCGTGTAAACCGAAATTGCTGCGGCGCAGCCTTCGTGCGCGCATTCATCAACACAAGCCTCGGAAACGAGAAAAAGCACATCAGTGGCAATCGATGGGTTTTATCGGATTCGTGATGCCGATATGTAGACATTCCAATCGCTAGCCTCCCATCTACGAAGCACGCGGTGAGGGAGGGATTCGAACCCTCGGTAGCCTTTTGGGCTACGGCGCTTTAGCAAAGCGCTGCTTTCGACCACTCAGCCACCTCACCAAAATGTTTTACAACAAGATGTTACGATTATTTTTCAGCCCTGCGTGATCTGTAGTTTAGTAATGTCTCTACCGAGACAGGCACGGCATTTATTTTGCGTGGTTTTTAATTCGGGGCAAGCAACTAAAGCGCTCCCTCGCGATTGAAGAAGGCTGAAAGTCGTCAACTTAGAAGCGTCGGGTCGTTCTGCGTCTCGCAGCGTCGCTCGGGCACAAGCGCGCGGTGTCGTCTTGGCGACAGAAACCCATGGACAACCGCGAGACGAGGATCTGCACGATGGCGCTACAATGACGGAAGCGTCTTTGTCTCGTGAACTCGATGCGGAGTAGGACGACGATGAAACCTCGTTTATCGTCGCGGGCGGCTACAGTTGGGACGTGGCCGCCGGCACGCGGAGCGACCGGGCCCTGGAGGACTCTAGATATCTCAGATCAAGCCCGCGTGTTTCGGTCCCGAAGCGAACGAACAGGCCAAGGGAGATGAGTACCGGCACCATGACGATCACCGCCGTTACACCGAGCGGTGGGACCAGAGCGGTAATGCTCAGGGCTTGCGCCAGCACTCCCCCGCCCTTCGTGAACATCGCGACCCAACCCGTGGCGCGTCCGCGAATCTTGATCGGATAGCTCTCCGAGGCATACGGAAGCAGGATAGCGATGATGCCGTTGCTGCCGATGATGAGAAGACCGACCGGCCAGACCGGATTGCCGCCGACATCAGTCTCCAGCTTCAACACCCATAATAAGCCCAGGAGGGTCAGCGTGATGAAGATGGTCAATGCCCATTTACTGCTCCAGCGGCTGTAAATGTAGGTACAGAGAAAGACAGTCGGAAGGGCAATCAGAGCAGATTCGGCGAGAAGTTTGCTAGAGAGCGCCATCGAGTAGCCTTTCGTCACCAGGTCGTTAGGCATCCAGAGGAGCAGTCCGAAGTTGATCAGACCCCATGAGAGCGCGGCAATGGTAAGGGCGGCCGTTTTGCCGATCAGCATGGGCGTCCACAGCTTGGCTTCCTCTTCCAGGATGTGGTCATGACCGTGGGCGAACAGGTCCGATTCGTCCTCCTCGTTTTGCGATAACTTGTGAGTAACCATGCCGAACCGCTTCATGACGACATATGCCTCGGCTTTGCGCCCTCGCGCGAGCAGGAATTTGGCTGACTCTGGAATAAAGCGGCCGAGGCCAAGAAGAATCAGACCGGTGGGGAGATTCATCAGCCAGAGAATGCGCCAGCTAAAGATCGGTTCGAGCGTCGCAGCGAAACCGCTTGCGACAAAATAGCCGCCGACCGCCCCGAGGCCACCGACGAGGACCAGCGACCAACCCCGATGCTTGGAAGGCATCATCTCGGCAAGGAGCGCGTAGGTCACCGGCAACATGCCGCCGGCTCCGAATCCCATCAGGAAACACATCCCGACATTCCAGTTCAGCGACGGCATGGCGCCGCAGATGGAAGTGCCGATAAACACGACGGCCGACAATAGGATCGCCGCTTTTCGGCCATAAAAGTCGGCCAGGACGCCCCAGAGAATGGAGCCGCTCGCCGTGCCGATAAGCGCGCTAAACGGGACAAGCGAGGCATGTGCTTTGGTGGTTTGATATTCGCGGATCATGCCAGGAATGGTGAACCCCAGGGTGGCGGGCTTCATCACGTCGATGATGAGCGCGACGACAAGGACCGCCATTAGCGTCCAGTGAGCCCGATTGAGGGCCGCATCCTCCGGCGCGACGACCGTGACTCGCGATGTGACGACCGCATGGTAAGCCGACTTGCTCGGAAGAAGGCCGTAGCACGCGGCGAT
>DASXYB010000098.1:0-1535 GCA_036502745.1 Candidatus Udaeobacter sp. | reverse complement strand
GAAAGCGGCACGGGAAAAGAACTAGCCGCGCATGCGATTCACAATTTGAGCCGGCGGAACAAAGCGAAGTTTGTGGTTGTACATTGCGCCGCGCTTTCACCGCAGCTTCTCGAGAGCGAATTGTTCGGGCACGAGAAGGGTGCATTCACCGGTGCGCACGAACGACGCATCGGCCGGTTCGAACAGGCCAATGGCGGCACACTTTTTCTTGATGAGATCGGTGAGATCGATCCAAGCACGCAGGTCAAATTGCTACGCGTCATGAGTGAAGAGCGTGCATTCGAACGCGTCGGCGGCAACCAAACATTGCGCGCCGACGTGCGCCTGATCGCAGCCACAAACAAGAATCTGGAACAACTCGTTCGCGAAGGAAAATTCCGCGATGATCTCTATTTTCGCCTCAACGTGGTGCGAATCGTCATGCCGCCGTTGCGGCAACGAAAAGAAGACATCCCGATTCTTGTTCGCGGATTTCTCCGCCATTTCTGCAAGGAAAATCAAAAACCGCTTCTCGACCTCGCGCCGGACGCCATGGACGCGCTCCTTGCGTACGATTGGCCCGGAAATATCCGCGAGCTGCGCACCGCAATTGAGCACGGCGTCGTCATGGCGACAGGCAAACAAATCACGTTACGGGATATGCCAGCGGCCGTGCGTCAGGTTGCTACAGCAAAGTTACCCGGCGGCGTATCACCAACTGAAGCCTTCGGCGAAAAGACGAGCCCCCTCGATCTTCATGAAACGGAAAGGAGATTGATTGCGCAAGCGCTCGCGGCCACAGACGGCAACATAACCGCCGCTGCCAAAAAACTCGGCATCAGCCGCCGCACACTTCATCGTAAAATTAACGAAATGAATCTTGCGAAAAAATCAGCCGAAGGCGCGGACGCGGCATAGGCCGATGCCAGCATCACCGGTGACTGATTTCCACACTCGGCAACGCTTCGGTAGCAGTTGATCTCAGCATTGCGAAATTTCGCGTTTACGGATGGCGCTTTGAGCGTTTCAATTAGCTCGTGACCCAGCAGAAGAAAATCTTTGGCACAGATGGGGTGCGCGGCGTCGCGAACGTTGAGCCGGTGACAGCAGAAACGGCCTTAAAACTCGGACGCGCTGCGGCATATGTGTTCGCGCAAATGAATCCGCGCAGGACGCCTGACGGCGCGCGGCCTAAAGTCGTGCTCGGCAAAGACACGCGTCTTTCCGGTTACATGCTGGAGAACGCACTCGTCGCTGGAATCACTTCACTTGGCGTAGACGTTCTGGTGATCGGGCCGTTGCCGACACCGGGTGTTGCTTACATCACGCGATCGCTGCGCGCCGACGCGGGCATCGTTCTGTCTGCGTCGCATAATGCTTATCAGGATAACGGCATTAAATTTTTCCGGCACGACGGTTACAAGCTGGATGATCAGATCGAGGAGAAAATCGAAAACCTCGTTTTCACTGGTGAGATCGACGCAATTCGGCCGACCGCGAACAACATCGGTCGAGCCACACGAATCGACGACGCACTGGGCCGGTACGTGGAATTC